>NZ_SELU01000004.1:0-134482 GCF_006861605.1 Pseudanabaena sp. UWO310
ATTTAAATCCTTTCCTTTTTAGGACTACATGAAATAAAACATGAAATAAACATATAAATACGGATGTACTGTCAATCATTGCGTTTGTTTGCTAGCTAGCCAGTCTTAAACTGTTCTGCCAATTGCTATATTAGAATTAATTAAAGTGAAGCATTAGTACAAGGGAATTAACGAAAGCATCTAACGAAAGCGTCTAACGAAAGCATCTAAACCTATAGATGAATTAACTATAGAAGTCATTGCTGCAAACTCTAAATTCAAACTTAAATGATTCCTGCTCAAGAGCCACCAAATGAACTAGAAAGAGTTGCCGCTCTTTATCAGTGCAAAATCTTAGATACAGAGCCTGAGCAAGGCTTTGATGATATTACGCAGCTAGCCTCTCAAATTTGTCAAGTACCGATCGCTCTAGTTAGTTTGATTGACAAAGAAAGGCAGTGGTTCAAATCAAAAGTAGGGCTTGCGGCTACTGAGACCCCAAGAAGATTAGCTTTTTGCGCCCATGCTATTCTCCAAGATGATATTTTTATCATTCCTGACACCTTAAAAGACGAACGATTTGCCGATAACCCTCTAGTAACCGATCCTCCAGATATTCGGTTTTATGCAGGAGTTCCGATTAAAACCGTAGATGGATATGCTCTGGGAACTTTGTGCATTATTGATACTAAGCCCAGAGAGCTCAGCAAGGATCAAATCACGGCACTCAAAGCCCTTGCCAATCAGGTGCGATATATCATCGAAACTAGGCGAAGTTTTGCAGGCATTGGGCGCTTGCCAATGGCGAAACAACCTACGGTCGTAAATGCCAAAAATCCCCTCAAAAAGTTTGCAGCTTGGATTGGAATTGCGGCTTCTTTGGCGGTTGGAACGGGGGTGATTGCCTTTTTAAATCTGCGGGGTTTGCAAGAATCTAATCTTAAATACATCCAACAAGATAAGGAATTATCGTCGATTGAAATACCGCTCGATCGGATGCGAGACTTTAAAGTTGCCCAAAAGGAATATTTTTTGCACAGCAATCAAGAGAAATATAGAAAATACGAATCCTTAGCAAAAGAATTGGCGGAAGACCTTCAGTCAATAGAGAAAATAATTGCAAGCGGTAATGAAGGGCGCTCGACTAGCATCAATAGCCCACAGGATAGAGAAGCACATAAAAAAATAATTCTGGATGTGGCGCACTATATTCGTAAAGAATTGAAAGCTTCCCATCAAGTGGTGTTTCTATTTCGGATTGCGGGGACAGAAGTTTCTCAAGAGCAAATATCAAGGCAAAATAATAGCAACGATCCAGAGCTAGATGAAATAAAGTTGGAAAAACTGATCGCTTCTGAGAGAGAAGATATATCAAAGCGATTAAAAGATGAAACCCAAAACTTAATTGCTAACGCCACAAATTTTTCTTTGCTCACTTTTATTTCTAGGCTGGGAGTGCTGGGACTATTACTTTATTTTGTCTATAACATCTATAAAGAAATGAATGCGCGTCGCATTCTAGAGAGCGATATTAAGCACGAACGAGACTTTTCGATCGCGGTTCTAGATACAGTTGATGCCTTGGTAATTGTATTAGATGCAGAAGGCAAAATTATTAAATTCAATCGCCAATGCGAAAGTATAACTGGCTACTACTTCGAGGAAGTTCGCAATCAAAATTTTGGGAATCTATTTTTATCTGATGAAGATCGAGAATTGGTTTATAGCTCTTTTAAAAGTCATTCCAGTCAGAACGCGCCATGTACCTATGAAAATTTCTGGCGGACGAAAGATGGTAATCGAAGATGCATTTCTTGGTCGACAACTGCTTTACGCAGTCCCGAAAACGAAGTCGAGTACATTATTGCCACGGGAACTGATATTAGCGATCGCCGCCAAGTGGAGGAAGAAGTCCGCTTACAAAACTGGCGATCGTTAGTCTTTTCCCAAATTACTTTGAGAATTCGTCAATCCCTCAATATCAAAGATATTTTGAGGACAACTGTTGAGGAAGTAAGAAGATTTCTAAAAGCTGATCGCGTTCTGGTGTATCGTTTTGACGGTGAATGGGAAGGCACGGTTGTCGTTGAATCCGTAGAGCCACCTTGGATTCCTACTTTAAATACAGATGTTAAAGATACTTGCTTTCGGCAAGGACTATGGGCAAACTATCGTCAAGGTAGAAAAGTAGTTAATGATAATATCTCATCTTCAGATACGACTGACTGTTATAAGCAACTGATGGCTCAGTTTCAAGTGCAGGCTAATTTAGTAATACCAATTCTGGAAAAGGAAAAACTATGGGGATTGTTAATAACTCATCAATGTAGCGAGCCTCGGCATTGGCGTAATTTTGAGGTGGACTTTGTCACTGAGCTTAGCAATCAAGTAGGCATTGCCCTGTATCAGGCAACTTTATTGGAACAGGAAACATTGCGCCGAGAGCAACTTTATCTGCAAAATGTTGAGTTAAAAGAAGCTCGTCATCAGGCTGAAATCGCCACAAAGATGAAAAGTGCTTTCCTTGCAACCATGAGCCATGAAATTCGTACGCCGATGAATGCCGTACTCGGAATGACGGGGTTGCTTGCCGATACAAAGCTTTCGCCCCTCCAGAGAGATTTTGTCGAAACGGTGAGGATTAGCGGTGAAAATCTACTGACATTAATCAATGAAATTCTTGATTTCTCAAAGCTTGAAGCTAATGAGATGGAATTAGAAGAGATTAGCTTCGATCTTAATACCTGCGTTGAAGAAGTAACTGATTTGCTGGCTATGTTGGCACAGGAAAAGAAGCTAGAACTTGCCGCTCTAATCCATCAAAACGTACCTACATATTTATGTGGCGATGTGGCGCGTCTCAGGCAAATCCTTACAAATTTAGTAAGTAATGCGATTAAATTTACCTTGCAGGGCGAAGTTATTATTAAGGTCTCCCTCAAAGAAGAAACGGAATCCATTGCTAAGATTGAGTTTCGTGTAATAGATACTGGTATTGGTATATCACCTGAGTCTCAGAAAAAGCTATTTCAGCCCTTTACTCAAGTTGATGCGTCCACTACGCGTAAATATGGCGGTACGGGCTTAGGCTTGGCAATTTGTAAACAGATTGTCGATCTAATGGGTGGGGAAATTGGGATTGATAGCGAAGAAGGTAAAGGTTCGCAATTTTGGTTCCAGATCTCGTTTGTGAAGCAGTCTCCTGCCGAAATTAAGCAGTTAGAGCCCCGTCGTGAAGTTGACCTTAAGGACGTACGGGTGCTAATTGTCGATGACAGTGAGACTAATTGTAAGATTTTGACCTATCAGTTGACAGCTTGGCAAATGCGTGTTGATGCTGTCAAAAATGCATCTCATGTCATCTCTATTTTGCAAACCGCAATTGCTGAAGGCGATCGCTATCAATTGGCGATTTTGGATATGCAGATGCCCGATCTGGATGGCGAAAGTTTGGGTAGTCAGATCAAAGCCGATCCGATCTTGAAAGATACAAAATTGATTATGCTTACCTCTTTAAATCAGGGCGGAGGCATCAATCGAGTCAAGGAATTGGGATTTGAGTTTTACCTTGTTAAGCCGATCAAACAATCTCGATTGCTTGATGTTTTGATGCAAGTCATCTCTACTAATCCCCATTATCAAAACCTTGTAACAGGTGGGTTAAGGACGGCTGATCGTCCAATTACCAGAACTTCTAAGCTGAAAATCCTGATTGCCGAAGATAGTTTAATCAATCAAAAAGTTGCTTTACATCAGCTACGTAGTTTTGGTTATGATGCAGATGTGGCGGGCAATGGCAAAGAAGTTCTTGCCTTGTTAGAATGCATTCACTATGACATCATTTTGATGGATTGCCAAATGCCCGAAATGGATGGTTATGAGACGACGAGGGCGATTCGGCAATTGGATTCGACAAAATCCAAGATTGCAATTGTGGCGATGACTGCCAATGCGATGAAGGAAGATCGCGATCGCTGTCTTGCCTCTGGTATGAATGATTATCTAAGTAAGCCAATTCGTAAGGAGGATCTCGCTCAAAAACTCGCTGAATGGGAAGCGAAGATACTTGCCCAGAGCGTGATTGCTCCTGAGGGAGTTAGCGATCGCGATAATCAGTCCCCTATTAATGGAAGCGCTCCGATTGAAGAGCCTGTCAATACCTACGAATCCTTGCCCCTGATTGACTGGACATATATTGACAGTATTGCTGATGGGAGTGAAGAATTTAAAAACGAACTCCTCCAAACCTATTTTCAGTCTACCTCTAAGAGCTTAGCGCAACTCGAATTAGCGATCGCTGAAAATAATTATGATGAGATTGGCAAACTCTCCCACTCAATTAAAGGAGCTTCGAGTAATTTAGGTTTCTTATCCATTGCGGCAATATCCTACGATTTAGAGCAAATTGGTCGTAATTCCAAAACAGGCAATACTAGATATTTGTTGCAAAAGATAAGGGAGATGTTTTCCTTAATTCAAAACTCCTAGATTTTGCCAAAAGTAACCTTATCGCAACGTAAGGTTTGCTTAGGATATAAAACCCCAAAGATGAGTGGCGGCGCTTTGCGCCGCCACTCATCTTTGGGGTTTTTATACCAATTCACGAAAGTGTGACAATACTTTTGGGAATTGGTATTAACGTGAGTTCGGGATAACTTGAAATGGGCTTTGAGAAAGGGTTTGCTACGCAAACCCTTTCTCAAAGCCCACAAGTAAAAGCCTTGCTACGCAAGGCTTTTACTTGTGGGCTTTTAAAATTTGCCAGCTTAACCCGAACTGATATCAATTCACGAAAGTGTGACAACACTTTTGTGAATTAAACACCAAACCCTGTAAGGTTTTGAGATTCCCAAAATGGCATTGCCATTTTGGGAATTGGTATGACATGGTATTACGTTGCTATAAAAACGAGAAGAGCGTACCGCCCGCTACGATTGCGGTACGCTCTCTGGTTTTGGCTTTTGATGATTTTTTAAACTCTGGCGAGGGCTTGGATGGAAGTCGCTAAAATGGCGATCTGAGTTCGATTCCGCAAATTTAGTTGGCTGAGAATATTGGTAATATGATTTTTCACCGTTCGGGTTGAGATATAAAGCTGATTGGCAATTTCCTCATTATTTGCCCCCGTGGCAATTAACTGTACTATCTGCTGTTCCCGAGGCGTGAGCTTATACCACTCACCCGTGGAAACTTCGGCAACCTCTGGAATCCTTGCGATCGCCTTTCTCCCTAACGTTAAGTCTAGATGCATATAACCCCGATATACCGCCTGAATCGCAAATGCTAATTCTTCAGGTGGTGTATTTTTTAGGATATAGCCCGATGCACCATACTTCAAGGCTTGAGAAATATATTCTTCTGTATCGTCGATCGTTAATATGAGGATTTTGCTGTCGGGAGCGCGATCGCATATTTGTCTTGTTGCTTCTACGCCATCCATAACAGGCATTTGCACATCCATGAGCACAACATCAGGCTTCAGCATTTCCACCTGCGCGATCGCCAATTTACCATTTTCCGCTTCACCCACAATCTCCAAACAAACTTCATCGCCAAGGGAAATGGTGAGGGCACGACGAATAAAGGGATGATCGTCTACAAGTAAAACGCGGATTTTCATAGGATTTGACCATCTAGGTTTAGGCGATCGCTAGTTCGCTTCCCAAAGGATTGCCATTGTCTTGCATGGGCATACATTGGCGAGGCTCAACATATTAAGTAGCTAAGCATAAGTAAACTTAAAACCTAGACGAGCTTACCGCCCGCGTAGCGGGCGGTAAGCTCGCTGGTTTTGGTTTTTAATTATGCCGAACTACTTACGATGCTCTCCAGATTAACCGTTTCTGAATTGGCAATCAAGTAGCCATAGTCCTAAATGCCCATAGGACTAAAGTACTAGACAAATTCAGGACTTACGCTTCATGTGGAATCTATTACGCAATCTTAGAATTAGCCCATATAAGCCCATATAAACGAGAGGTTTAAAACTATGTCGAAGATTTTAGTTGTGGAAGATAGCCAGATGCAGCTAGAGATGATTGCCAACCTGCTAAGAAACAACCAATTTGAGATTGCGATCGCTAGCAATGGTGTTGAAGCGATCGCGCAAACGGAATTGCTGCATCCCGATCTGGTAATTATGGATGTGATTATGCCGAAAATGAATGGTTACGAGCTTTGTCGGAGATTGCGAGATAATCCCGTAACTTGGAATATCAATATCATTATTTGTTCTGCTAAAACGACAAAAGCCGATCGCTATTGGGGCTTGCGACAGGGGGCGAATGCTTATTTAGCAAAGCCTTTTGCGCCAGAGGATTTGCTTGATACTGTGCGGGAGCTATTAGAAAAGTGATGTGCTTGCTATGCCTTCCCGCTAAATAAGTAGCTGGGTATAATTAAAAACCAGATTCAAAAGCTGTAGCGCACGCGCTACAGCTTTTGGTTTTTTATATTTAATTACACCTAGATACTTACATCTTACTTTTCCCGTTATCTTGCTGTTTCAGCATAACCGCCAATATTACTACCGCCACAAGGCTTATTCCAGCGTTGTACATTGTCATTAAGTAACACTTATTGCAAATATAGTTAATCCTGAAACTCTTTCCTAGAAGGCATTTCAGAGATGACGTGAAAAGTAAGATACTTACATAGATTCATATAAACAAGAAATAGCAGTGCGGGGCTTAGTCTCGCACTGCTATTTCTTGTCTGGTAAATGAATTATACTAATTCCCAAAAGTGTGGCTACACTTTTGGGAATTGAAAACCAAACCCAGTAAGGGTTTTAAAATCACAAAATGGCGTAGCCATTTTGTGATTTTGTATTACAGCCTATACGGGAGTTGAAAATCTGATTTTTAGATAGTCGTCTTCCATCTTAGCTCCAGCGGTTTGGAGAACGGATAGAGCCTGTGGTAGGACTAGATTGCGGCGATGATTGCCAATGCGAATATTTAGCTCATCACCTGTCTTGGTTAGTTCAATCTTTTCCTTGGGCACGCCTGGCAGATACAGTTCTAAACGATACTGTTTGTTTTCCTCTACCACCCGCATGGTATTTTCCTTGTAGTAAACCTGCGAAGGATCTTCATTGCCATAGAGAGTCTCTTTGAGACGTTCTAAGGCTGCGACCCCACACATCTCTTCGGCATAGAGAGGAATCTGCTTAATTGGTAAGGGATGGAAATCGCGGTGGATTTGCTCGCAATATTGTTTTTGATTGTCTTTCCAAGCTTTAAAAAATGGATCTTGGACTTCTTCAGGGATAATGCGATTGGCAATCACCATATCGGTAGCAACATTGTAGAGACTGAGATAGGAATGCGCCCTCAAGGATTCATTAATCACCATCTTCTCAGGATTTGTCACGAGTCTAACCGTAGTGGTGGTGTTGTCCGTGAGAATTTTCTCTAGTGCTTCTAGTTCTTCATAAAATTCATAGGGTGCATCCATGACTTCTTTATTTGGAAGTGAGAAGCCTGTGACTCGTTTGAAAATCGGTTCAAATACGGGGCTGAGCACTTGAGCCATACCCTGCAATGGCTTGTAAAATTTCCGCATGTACCAGCCTGCAACTTCAGGCAATGAAAGAAGGCGGAGAGCTGTCCCCGTAGGCGCAGAGTCAATTACTAGGACATCGTATTCTTTCTCATCATAATGACGTTTGACCCTTACTAGTCCAAAAATTTCATCCATTCCAGGCAGAATGGCTAATTCTTCCGCTTGAACTCCTTCCAATCCTCTTGCCTGTAGAACTTCGCTGATATAACGTTTGACCGCACCCCAGTTTCCTTCCAATTCCCGTAAGGCATCTAGCTCGGCTCCCCATAGGTTGGGGCGGACTTCTCTAGGATCATGTCCCAACTCGACCATAAAGCTATCGGCGAGAGAGTGTGCGGGATCGGTACTCAAAACTAACGTCTTGTAACCTAATTCGGCACAGCGTAGCCCCGTGGCTGCTGCGACGGAGGTTTTACCAACTCCGCCTTTTCCTGTCATTAAAATGATACGCATGGTCGATTTGACTCGTCTTGTTAAAATTTGGATTTATGCTTAGTTGCTTATAAAGTTGGATTAGTGGGTTTGTTTGAATCGATTGCTTTGCAAATCTTTACATTTATCGCCTATTCTAGCATCGATATTGCGATCGCCATTTTTAAAGTTGTGAGGATATGGCATAGAGAGAAAAGCAGATACTTCTTATTATCAGAAGGAAATTTTGTATAGAAAATCCCCCATAGCAGGATGTGCAAAATTTGATTAACAGTTACGTGCTAGTCATTGATTTTAAATTAACTTTAACTCGATTTTAAATAGAATGTAATTCTTGTAAATTCTAAATTTTAAGCTTGTATACTATGGTAGTTTAGCTAGATATAAGCTTAAATGAGCTTAGTCAAGTGCTGTATAGTTTTGAGCAATATGAATCAGCAACCAATTCCTCCCATTGACTTAGCCCATCTGCATCAAATCTCCGAGGGGGATATTGAGTTTGAAATTGATGTTTTGCGGGTTTATATTGAAGATATATCTCAACGAATAGAAAGTATTCGCAAGGCGATCGCTAATGATGATTTGCCTAAAGTAATGGGTGCGGCTCATCATATTAAGGGAGCTAGTGGCAATGTTGGGGCTTTACAAATCCAGAGTTTGGCAGTCCAGCTCGAAAAATTAGGGGAAGACCAAGGGGCAGTTTTGGCAATAATTGATGAAATGCTGGAAAAAATAAGAGTCGTCGAGCAATTTATCGAGGAAAAATCTGCCTCCTTGTCCTCCTAAAGTGGTGTAGCAACGTAAGGGATAGCTAGGACAAATCAAAACCCCAAAGATGAGTGGCGGCGCTTCGCGCCGCCACTCATCTTTGGGGTTTTGGACTACCCATAAGGTTTGGTAGTCTCTCTATTTATGAGAATAATAGACTCAAAACAAGATTATAATAACTATGTGGCTGTTCGTAAAACTAAAGTCAAAAACTATGACTCATGTACATTGTGAATTATGTACTTTGTGACTCATGTACATTGTGCGTTAAGGGTTTTGAGGTTTTATCTTTAAGTTTGCCTAGCTACGGATGAGTTATTTATTAATGCTATGAGCCTGCCCTTTTCGTCGTCTGACCTTAAATCCGATCGCGTCTATGAGCTAATGGATGTGGAATCGATTCAAAAAGCTTTGGGGCGATCGCGGGCTTCGGTTTATCGCTATGCTAATACCGATCCCGATCAAGGGTTGTTAAACTTGCCCTACGATCCGCAAAAACTAAATCCAGAATTGCGTAACAGCGATCGCGATCCTTTGTTGTTTCATCCAACAGAAGTATCGAGGTTTGCCCGTGATGTTCTGAAAATGAAGCAGGTGACGATCCAAGTGCAAGAACCCGCTCAAAATGAGACTAATCGCCTCTTGCAAGAAATTTTGCAAGAATTGCGATCGCTTAATCAGGCGATCGGGACGCTGCGCGATCCTTAATCTGGAAGATGCATTTGATGCATCTTCCAGATTGTAAGTAGTTCGGCATAATTAAAAACCAAAACCAAAGAGCATACCGCCCGCGCAGCGGGCGGTATGCTCTTCTAGGTTTTAAGTTTACTTATGCCTAGCTACTTACCAATTTACTGAAGTGAACCCACACTTCAATAAATTGGTAAGTAGCCAGTCGCAAACCCAAAAAGCTGTGGCGCACGCGCAGCGTGCGCCACAGCTTTCTAATACCCTAAAGATGAGTGGCGGCGCGAAGATATGCCACTCATCTTCATAAAAACAGAGAGCGTAACGACCGCGTAGCGGTCATTACGCTCTCTGTTTTTGGTGTTAACTGAGGTAAGTGTAACCGTTCAAGCAATGTTCGTACTTTTGGAGGAATAGTCTGGCTTCATCGAGGGTAATCTGCTTCTCTTGGAGCGCTCGCTCGGTTTCTTGCCGAATATTCTCCAACATGGCATCACGGTTGTACTGCACATATTCTAAAACTTCAGTCATCGAATCGCCCTTGATGACATGTTCGACTTTGTAACCCGTGGGCGTGGCATGAATATGCACCGCATCGGTATCCCCAAAGAGATTATGCAGATCGCCGAGGATTTCTTGATAGGCTCCGCCAAGGAATAGCGCTAGATAGTATGGCTCCTCATGAATGAAGGAATGCAACTCTAAGGTGGACTTGACATCGCGCAAATCGATAAAGCGATCGATCTTGCCATCGCTGTCGCAGGTAAGATCGGCGATCGTACCGCGACAAATAGGCTCTTCATGGAGGCGATGGATCGGCATAATCGGGAATAGTTGATCGATCGCCCAACTATCGGGAGCAGACTGGAATACGGAGAAATTGCAATAGTAGGTGAGAGCCATGGCTCGTTCGAGATCTTCAAGATCGTCGGGTACGTAATTGAGTTTGCGGGTTACCTTGAGGATGCGATCGCAACATTCCCAAAACAAACGCTCGACTCTAGCGCGTTGCTTGAGAGTAAGATAGCCAAAGGAGAATAGACTGATTGCTTCTTGGTTAAATTGAACCGCATCATGATAAATCTCTTGGTAGTTATTTTCATTGATATTTTCCAATGCTTCAAAGAGATTGCGAACGATTAAATGTTCCTCTTCCTTCAATGGTTCGATCGCTTGGTTGGGGATGCCACTAATGCCGACCACATCAAAGACTAAAACCGATTGATGGGATGCGATCGCCCGACCGCTCTCACTGGTGAGAGTGGGTACAGGTACGCCTTTCTCCGCACAGGCATCCTTAATTGCTGCCACGATATCGTAGGCATAGTTCTGCATACTGTAATTTTTGGAAGCGTAGAAATTAGTTTTGGAACCATCGTAATCAACGCCCAAGCCGCCACCGACATCGAGGTTTCCCATAGGCGCACCCAAGGCTGCAAGCTGCACGTAGATTTGTCCTGCTTCGCGCAGAGCATCTTTAATCGTACTGATATTGCTAATCTGTGAACCGATGTGAAAATGTAACAGTCGGAGCGAATCTAGCATATTCGCCGCTTCCAACTGCTCGACGGTTTCCAGAATTTCCCACATACTCAAGCCGAATTTCGCGCGATCGCCCGTGGAGTCTTCCCAATGTCCAACGCCCTTAGCATGGAGCTTTGCCCTTACGCCGACGGCGGGAGTAACGCCCAACTTAGTTGCAGCGCGAATGATCATTTCCACTTCTTCAAGCTGTTCGATGACAATGATCGTATCCTGTCCCAATTTCCGCGCGAGGATTGCGGTCTCAATATATTCAGCGTCCTTATAGCCGTTACAGATCAAAAGAGAACCTGGAGTACGCAATGTCGAAAGAGCGATGAGGAGTTCTGGTTTAGAACCAGCTTCCAATCCAAATTGAAAGGGTTTTCCAAACTTGGCAATTTCCTCAACTAACTGTCTTTGTTGATTTACCTTGACGGGAAAAACCCCGCGATAAACGCCATTGTAGTTATAGCGGGCGATCGCCTTAGCAAAGGTGGAGTTGAGCCGCTCAATGCGATCGGCTAAGATGTCTGAAAACCTTAACAATATGGGTAACCGCAATCCCCGTTGTTTCAGATCGTTTACCAATTCAAATAGGTCAATACAACCGCCGCGATCGCCTTTAGGGGAAACCGTCACATGCCCTGCTTCGTTAATACTGAAGTAAGGTTCCCCCCAACCATCAATGCGATACAGTGTCTCGCTATCTTGAATAGTCCATTTTTTCGTATCTGCAACAATAGGTAATTGAATCTCTTGCAACATTTTATAAACCCTATACACCTTGATCTATGCTCTGATATGGACGATGGAAAGCAACGCCTATGCCAGCTTTAGTACTACATTCTAATCTAGTTGCTAATCTAGAAAACAGTCTAGATCTTTTTGAACAAGTTAGGAATTACCCAAAAACGACTTAAAAAATTATTTTACGATCGCTTTTTTATAGCTATAGCAATCCTAGATGGTTTTTGGAAATGCACCCCGAAGGGGTGCGCTTCCACAAACCCAAAAATCTACAAATGATTTAGGATCGCTATATCAGCTATAGCTATAGTCAGTAATGTTAGGACAAACATCAAACCCAATAGAGAGTTGCGGCGCGAAGCGCCGCAACTCTCTATTGGGTTTGATGTCTTGACTTAAGTGAATATAGCTATATAGCTACAGTCACTTGAATGAGGACAAATCAAACCCCAAGAATTGACTGGCGGCGCGAAGCGCTGCCAGTCAATTCTTGGGGTTTGATTTGGGGACAGCTATATATATCTGTCCCCACTAAAGAGTGGGAATTGTCAAGCATGATAGACAATAGAAATCAATAGTTTTATTAAAAGTATTGCCAAATTATTCATGAATTTTGAATCTGAATTAAATCTGACTCTCCGTGCCCGCTATCCCTTGATTTATATCCCTTCAGCAGAAGAAGAGCGAGTTGAGGGAGTAATTACCAATGTGGCAAAATCCTTAGGACGAAGTGTATTTGTCTGGGATTTTGTTGATGGATACCAGTCTAATCCCAATGACGCAGGAATGGGCAAACGCAATCCCCTTCAGGCTTTAGAGTTTGTTGATAAGATTCCTAAAGGGGCAGTATTTGTATTACGGGATTTCGATCGCTTTCTGGATGATGTGGCGATCGCCCGCAAACTCAAAAACCTCGCTCGTAGGCTCAAAAGTGAAGCCCAAAATATAGTTGTGATCGCTTCACAGCTTAATATTCCTGATAGTCTCAGTGAATTTTTTGCGATTTTAGAATTTCCACTTCCTAATCCTCAAGAATTAAGAATAGAGATCGAACAAATTGCGCGTTCGACAAATTCGAGCAATGGCGTAGATTTGTCAAAACAGGCAATTGATGATCTGGTGCGTGCTGGACAAGGACTTTCCCTAGAGCGGATTAGGCGTGTATTGGCAAAAGCGATCGCTGAAAATAATTGCTTGCGCCCTGAGGATGTAGATTTAATTCTTGAGGAAAAACGGCAAAGCATTCGCCAAACCCAAATTTTAGAATTTTATCCATCCACTACTGAAATTAGTGATATTGGTGGTTTAGATAATCTCAAGGAATGGTTATTACGTCGCGGTGGTGCATTTAGCGATCGCGCCCGTAAGTATGGCTTACCTCATCCAAGAGGGTTACTGCTGGCAGGCATTCAAGGTACGGGCAAATCCCTTACCGCCAAAGCAATTTCCCATCATTGGCATTTGCCCCTATTGCGCCTTGATGTCGGTCGGCTCTTTGCGGGACTCGTAGGTGAGAGCGAATCCCGTACTCGTCAAATGATTCAACTAGCCGAAGCCCTCTCTCCCTGCGTGCTATGGATCGATGAAATTGACAAAGCCTTTGCTGGAACCGATGGTAGAGGCGATTCGGGAACGACTAATCGTGTTTTTGGAACTTTCCTAACATGGATGGCAGAGAAGACTTCCCCAGTATTTGTGGTTGCTACCGCGAATAATATTCGTACTTTGCCGCCTGAACTACTGCGTAAAGGGCGATTTGACGAGGTTTTTTTTGTGGGGTTGCCCAGTCAAGAGGAGCGATCGCAGATTTTTGCCGTACATTTAAGCAAGTACCGTCCCCACAACACACGCGCCTATGATATCGATCGCCTTGCCTATGAAACCCCAGATTTCTCAGGAGCAGAAATCGAACAGGGGATCATCGAAGCAATGCATATTGGTTTTAGTCAAAATCGTGACTTTACAACCGATGATGTTCTGGAAGCGGCTAGTCAGATCGTACCTTTAGCCCAGACCGCACAACAGGAGATTCAAGTTCTTCAAGAATGGGCTGCCTCTGGGAAAGCCCGATTAGCTTCAAGACAGAATGTATTTAAGGGTTAAGCACCTATAGCAATAAGTATAGCTGCCGCCAGTTTTGTTAGGACAAAATCAAACCCCCAAAGAGAGTTGCCGCGCGGAGCGCGGCAACTCTCTTTGGGGGTTTATGTCCTGATACAGTTGGCGGCAGCTATACGTAGCTACAGGCCCTTGACTTAGGACAGATCAAACCCCAAGAATTGACTGGCGGCGCGAAGCGCCGCCAGTCAATTCGTCCACACTTGGCGACAGCTATAAGCTGCAAGCCACCACTCATATTTTGGGGATTTTTGACTGGAAATAGGTTTAGAATTTGCATCGCAAATTCTAAACCTAGGATATGGAATCGTCAGACTTAGGCAATTTTGACCCAATTTACCCAATTTCTTGATGGGATTCTTCAGAGAGTTTAGTAGGAGTTTTGGCAATCTAGGAATTAGCCTGTTTATTATTGCTCTCATCCTCAAACTCTTCAATACCCAACGCCCCCGACAGGAACTCATCAATTTCCGATCGCGCAGTCACTACCGAATCCTCAATGGGATCGCTAAGTGCAGACAAATCAAATATCGAATCATTTTCTGATTCATTACTTTCCTTCTGGGGTGGCAAGGGCTTAGAGGAGGGTATTTCTGGTGCTGACAATTCAGTTGGTGATAATGGATTTGGTAAATCCATAGATAGATCGACAGATAAATCGCTAAAATCCTCTTCAGTCTCATCCATGAGGCTATCGAGTAGGTTATCTGCAAATCCATAAATATCATCATCGGACGCATTAAGGGAAGGATCTTCTAGCGAAGGATATGTTTCTGACATATCTAAATTCCCGAATGCTTCATCACCGAAGGCTGAGCCTACAATCTTTTCATCCTCAGTAATTTCATTAAGCCAACTTTCAGAAATATCCTCAGAAATATCTTCAGAAATATCTAAAGATGGGACTGAAGTAGGTTCTGTAAAAATTGCATCTATTTCAAGACTATCTATCTCAGAGGGGCTGACTGAAGAGATTTCAACGGGTTGCCCTAAATCTTCGAGGGGATTTAGTATAAATTCTTCTTCTTCAACTTCTGGGGTTGCTGTCAGACTTCCAGAATCTAGGATGTCACTAAATTCAATTTGTTCGATATCAGATTCGAGACCTTCACTCAACATCTCGAAGGTTGCTTTATTCCCAGATATATCTGGGGTGTCGAGTATAGATTCATGTATGGTGTCATTGCTGCTTTCCGCCGACTCTTCATCTAAAAGAGCGTTAAATATAGAGGAAACATCTAATTCGGCTTCATCCATCAAGTCATCAACGGAATTTATAGATGTCTCTTCTATATCGAAGGAGTTTGCCAAATCAGCAAAGTCGTCGTTCGCAGTACTCGTATCACTCGCATCATCAGATAGATCAAAATTAAATACTTCATCTAGGGGATTTTCCCGTAAATCATCCTCACGATCAGAAGTAGATAGATTTTCAGGGATATATACTGGGGCAATTTCTGTTGGTATATCCGTTGGCAGATCGGTCAGGGTTGATATGTCATTACTGATAGTTTCATTTTGCCAGATTAGATCGGGATTTTCTTCGGGTGCTTCTTCTGCGGCAATATTCTCATACAGTGATGGGAAATCATCTGCTTCTTCTAGATCGAATATAAATGCATCTTGGACTGCCGATTCAGGCGCGATCTCAGGGCTAATCTCAGGGGCGATCGCCAATTCTGTGGAAAAATCGCGATCGGAATCCTGCCCGTTCATTGGATCGTTAGGTGTTTCAAACTCGTTTGGAGTAATTGTTTCCAGTGAGTTTGCGAGATTTGATGCTTCCATAGAGACATCAAAAGAAGCATCAGATAAATTTTCTAAATTTTCAACAGGGGTAACTTCGTTATCAAAGTCATTAGTTAGCAAACTATCACTAGTTAGCAAACTATCATCTAGATCAAAGGAGAAATCATCAGAAAGATCCTCAAATAACTCTGGTGAAGGTAACTCTTCTGGTCTATCTATGCCTGCCAAACTGTCTGCAAGCGTTGACTCTGCCTCAAAAGGCGTTTCTGGTTGCAAATCTGTAGATGCATCAAAAGATAGGTCAAAAGAAATATCTAAATCTTCACCATCGGCAATTGTGACAATATTTTCATTCAGAGAATTATCGAGATCTTCATCGTTGAGAATGACATCATCAAAGGCATGAGAAGAGGGTAAGCTCTCAGCTTCAGGTTGCCATGTTGTTTCAAGATCGTTGGCATAGGGATCTGGATTATCGATCTCTTGAGGAAGATCAAATTCCTGATCTAAGCTATCAAAGGCGATCGGCTCGCTTTCCTCAAATAATAAAGAAATGTTTGCTTCTACCTGTTCAGCAGATAAGCTCTGTGTTGATGGCTCTGGAATTTCTGATTCTGGAAATTCTGGTTCTGGAATTTCTAGCTCTGGAATTTCTGGTTCTAGGAGAACGAATTCATCATGAATTATTTCTCCATAGTCTAGAGATATGTCTTCCTCAGAAACTTCGTTGATTTCAAAGGAAAACTCTGTAGAGAATTCTGATGATTGCTGATCTGATATATCCGACATGTCAGATATATCAGGAAAAACTTCTGAATTTGCTAGCTCTGAGATATCCCCATCTTCCTGAAGAAGGAAATTATTTGTTTGACTGTCAAATAATTGATCGTCTAATTGATCGACTAATTGCTCACCTAATGGCTCCTCAAGGGGATTTAATGCTTCAGCAAAGGCTTCATTATCTAGAAGCGAGTTTGTATCAAAGAAATCTCCGTTTTCTGACAGGGTTGGATTACTTGATAGGGGGCTTTCTTCGAGATCGAAAGTAAATTCCCCTGAAAATTCATCATCTACGGATTCTTCTAGATAGATATCAGGAATTTGAGCTGGCGCATCCGTAAATAATTCCTGCGGAGCCATATCATCGGACTGTGCCAAATCTCCGAAATCTTCGCTAGAGAAGCGATCGGCTGGAGGGTTTGAGGAAGTATAAAGGGCTTCATCCAACGCTTTGTCAAAGGGCGATTCATCAAATGATATATCAAAGGTATCGCTGAAAGCTTCATTGTCAGGGCTTCCTAGAGACGCTTCTAAGGATTCATTGAACTCTTCGTTAGATGTGTAACTACTATAATCCGCAGAATCATTGAAGAGGAAATCATCAGATATGCTCTCGACATTCCCTTCCTCAAGATTGGGTAGGGCGTAGGTATTATCTGCGATCGCATAATTATCAAAACTATTATCAAAACTATCAGATGCTTCCAAATCTAATGCTTCTGAGCCAATCTGCTCCTCCATGGCGAAAGGATCGATATCTTGAATGTTGACTTCCTGAACTGAATTGCTATCAAAGAAAGGATTAGAATCATTTAAAGCTGATTCAATATCCATTTTGGGAATCTGGAAATCATCATCTTCTAGATCGGGAATTGAAAAATCGACAGAGGTTGGTAAATGTATATTTGCATCTTCCGCAAGAGGTGATGCAGTTCCAAAAGTGGTATTTTCCTCGAAGGAAAAAGTTGCCGATGCAATCTCTGGATCCCTAGCAGCATCAACGATTGCCGACTCATTAACACCTTGCATCGGATTTTTGAAAGTTGCCTCATCGCTATCGATTTCTAGCAGATCTTCATCAAGATCTTCATCAAGATTCTCATCTGCATCGTCTAGCGAAGCCCCTTCGTAAACCTCTTGCCTGAGATCGTCAAGTAGAGATTTTTCGATGATAGAGATATCGATTGCCTCTGGCTCCGAATTGTAGGAATTGTCACTATCAACGCTCATGAAAGCATTAGCAACTTCCTGTTCGGTGCTTTGGAATTCTTCGGTATCTACGAAATTGTCATTTTGTAGATCGACATTTTGTAGATCGACATTTTGCAAGCTGTCATTTCCTGAGTAGTCATTTTCTGAGTAGTCATTTTGCAAGAATGCCTCTGGTGCATCTTCGCTGTCGAGGCTAGGGTCGGCATCGATTTCTTCAGTAAATTCGGCTGTCGCATCTTGTCCATGCTGAGCGATGGTCACAGCTGCACCGACTGTCGCTGCGACTGTGGCGATCGCAGCAGGTACAGCCAGACCCATACCTAAGCCACGATTGTTAGCTTGTTCCGAGGTATCGAAAGAACTCAGCAAACTATTAGTTGGGGTCTCATCGGGATCGATATCAGTAGATCGAGAAGTTGGGTGAATATTGGCGCTAGGTACGATGGGAGTATTCGGAATTGCCGTAACCGAATCGGGTAAACGGAAAAATTGAATGCCTTGTAGTAACTGTTGGGCTTGATTTCCCATCGATTCGGCCTGTTGTCTTGCCGCTCTGGTGAGATTGGCAGTGCGATCGGCTAATTGGGCGATTTCACTGATATAACTAGCGGTGGAACCTGCGGCATTGGTGATTTCCGTACTGGAAGCGGTGATAGTTTGTCCGATTTGGACAACTTCCTCAGTCGCCAATTGAATGCTATTAAAGGCCGATTGCGAAGCTTCAACACCTGAGGTAAAACCTGCAACCAACCCACTCAAATTCTGCACTTCAGTATCGATCGCCGTTACAACAGTCTGGATTTGAGAAGTACGTTGTTGCAGAATGGTCAAACCATCGTTGGTTTGTGTCGCCAGATCGTTAACCTGTCCTGCAATTGATTCAAATTCACGCGCCACACTCGCGAATTGTTTGGGATCTTTTTGTTCCGCAGCACGAGCCGCAACAAGGGTCGCATTCAGCGCCAAAACTTGGGTTAATGAAGCGATTTGCCCCTGATCCTGCACAAACTGTTCGGCTAGACCCACAAATTCGCCCAAGGTTTTCATCCTTTGGACGATTTGGGCTGAACCTGTCTGCAAGACGCTAATACTATCGGTTAGGGTGTTAATCGAGATTTGTCCAGAGGCAACCGTATCGCGGACTTCTTGGAGCGACTGGTTTGCAACGCTAACCTGTGCTGCCGATCGCTCGGCAATAGCAGCTACTTGCTCGGTGAGCGCCTGACCTTGGGTAACAGACTGGGCTTGCTCGGCGGTATTTAACACCACTGTGCGTGCTAGTTCTTCGAGATCGGAGGCTCCTTGAGCGACCTGTTGCGCTGTACCTAATACGCTAGAGATAATCTCTACAAGTTTTTCGCGCAAACGGTTGAGAGTATCGGCTACCAGCCCCGTAGCGCGATCATTTACTTGGGCTTCAATGGTGAGATCTCCCTCTTCCATCGAGGATACAACATCTAATAAATCCCCAACTTCCGCTTCCATCAATTCCGTTTCCGCAAGATTTTGCTGAACCTGAGCAGATGTCGTAATGTCATCGATTGACGAGGTTTGGCTTAATTCGCTACGCAGGCGGATCTCATTGGTTCTTACCTGTTGAAAAGTACTTTTCAGGGATAATCCAAGACGGTCGATTTCATCCTTAGCATTTTCATTCTTAGCATTTTCATTGACAACGGAATTTCCCTGCTGGCTTAAAAAACGATCGCATTCTTCCGTAAGTGGTTGAAGCCGTTTTTTCAGAGAATTAACAAATCCTAATATGGCGATCGCTAAGATCGCACTGATCCCCACCGCAGCCCCACCGACTAAAACTACGAGCCTATGGGTGATTTCTGTCTCTGGCAATTGTGCTGCAACTAGCAAATCGCTACCTTCGATTTTGCGGTATGCCCAGAGATACCCATCAGTTTGAGCAATTCCTGAGGGTTTGGTTTTGGCTTGTTGGGCTAGACTAGCTAGAGCTTGGGTAATGGCAGGATTTTGGGTTTGGGTCACCTGAAACTGCGTGGAACCCGTGATCACATTGCCACTGCTATTAGCAACGACAAACCCAATTTTTCCTTCACTGTTAAGTTCTGGCGATGAAGCAGTATCACTTAAGGACAAGAGATCGCTGGCGATCGCATCAGTAGTGACAATTCCTAAAACTTTTTGACCGTCACCGATGGGAACGCTATAGCTGATGATGGTTTTACCCAAAGCTGCATAGGGTTGAGCCCAAGTTGCCTTCCCCTTGAGGGTTTCTTGATAAAAGGGCAATTTGGGGATGTCAGGGCGATCGCCTGCCAATAGTTTTTCATTGGGGGCAGCCAGTTTTTGACCCGCTTCAGTCTTAAAGCCAGACTGTTCTTTCCATACATAGGGGACAAGCGGCTTGGCTGGAGGAAATAATAAAGCCCCATTGGAGGAAATCCCTATGCCAGATACTGAGGTTGTATTTTGGACACCATCAATCATTAGTTTCTGGTAGTCAACAGCTTTGGGCTTGGGCTGTTGTAGCGATAGGGTTTTGGCGTTACTGGCAACCCCTTCGGCTACCTGCCGCAAATCCTTGACCTTCGCTTCAAGTTTGCGCGTCTGTGCGTCTGCGGATAGGTCAACTTCGCGGCGAGCGCTACTGAGTAATTCTTGATAAAACAAATATCCTAGACCGCCCAAGCCAATCAAGGATGCCCCAATCGCGATTAGCAGCAAGCCCAGCCCCATTGAGCCTTTAGTCTTGGGCTTGGGTGCTTTCGGCGACTTAGGCGATCGCTGCTTTGCCGCAGCTCGATCTCTCGTTGCTACAGAAGTCGCTCGTTTGTCTTTAGATGTGCTTGCCATATGCATTCGCTATAGGGAAAGGATTCAGATATTTTTGTGAGAATCATCCTACACCATACTTGCCCCAATCATGAAGCTCAAAGGTTAAGTCTCAAAACGCTTGATTTACTTCACTTGATTTACTTCACTTGATTTACTTCATTTTACGAAGGCAAATAATGAAGGCAAATAATTAACTGGAAAGCTGCCAACGTTGTGGTTGCCAAATATGAGTAGGAATACTAGATAGGATAATTTCAATGGGAGTATACTCGTTCTCCTTGATATTCGCTACTGTTTGGTCTATTTTTTTTGGAGGACTCGTAACAGAAAGCGGTGCAAGGTCATTGCTGGCGGTTGATAGAGCCGCCATCTCCTGAGGACTGATCGTTACTAATTCAGGATACTCATCAATCGGAAGACTGCCAACGACCCGATCCACAATTACGCCTACTCCATTAAGGTTGTGGTCGCCCAAATTGTCGGCAATCTTACTGAGCTTAATCACTGTTAAGGATTCGGTGAGCAAAGTCCTTTGCTCGCCTATTAGCAAACGCAACAGTAGTAAGGGCATGACATGAGCCTGATGATGGGTTATGCCGATAATCGCTGCTTCGTAAAAGGGCAAAGCTAAAATAGCGTTGCGGTCAAGAATGATAATTTCCGATACCAACACATCGGGAAATGTCACAACGCGATCGCCGACCCTCGCCACAATATATCGATTACTGGGCTTAATCAGGTGCGATCGATCCAGAGAACCATTTGCTGTTTCTTGACCGTTGACGAAGCTATTGATGCGGCTCATCTCAAGCATATTTATCTCACGCGTTGGGGCAATTTCTTCAGAACCTCCGTTAAGGACTCACGGCTGACGGGTTTGGGCAGGTAGTCATTAGCTTTAGCTCGCTTTAAACCATAGTCAATTTCTAGTTTTGTGCTCTTGGTTGAGCAAAGGATTACGTACTGATCGGCAACTTGAGGATGCGATCGCAGTTCCCGCAAAAACTTGTAACCATCCTGCTCGGGGAGAACGATGTCCAAGAAAATTGCCGCATAGGAATTGCTGATGATTTTATCTATAGCACCTATAGTTGATTCACAAAAATCTACAGCATGACCCAAATCATTTAAAAAGGATGTTAACAAATGTCTCTGAATTGCTGAATCATCAATTATCAAAAAATGCTCGCTCATATTTTTACCCTAAACTTTGTCCTGATGAAATTATGATTAATTGAACGTGAACGGAAACCTAAATAAATTAGATTTTTTCGATCTAATTTTCGATCTAATTCTTGATCTAGTTTCGATCTAATCTCGATCTGATTATGATCTAATAAGATCGTTAGATCCTTGTACGTCTTTGGATTTGTATGCCTGTTATTACAAAGTTGCCCAAAAACTCCTAGCTAGTAAACATAATGCCTATATTTATCTCTGGAGGGTTTAATGAATATAAAATCATTGTTTCTCCATGATTATTGAAAGAGTCTTTAACTGCGAATACAAATAGTTTTTAGACCAATGTATCTGTTGATAAAGGAGCTAGTTCTCTCAATAAATTACGCAATTCGTCGCGAAATTTTGGTGTATCTGACGACGATCTTGGTTTGGCAAGAAACCGACAGTTTGCCCATCTCGCCCTAAAATTATTAGTCATACTATTCTCGGCGGTAACAAGTACTAGCGACAATGTGGCTAGATCCCTTTGACGACGAATTTGCTTAATTAAATCAAAGCCATTCAGACTTGGCATATTGATATCAATAAACACAATAGTTGGCTTATATTCTAAGATCCGATCGGTTGCCGCTTCGGCATCATCGGTAAAATCGACCTGATATCCCCACCCCGTAAGCAAGCGTTGCATTTGTTGTAATAATACAGGCGAATCATCAACGATAAAAACCCTTGGCTCATCTTTAGTAACCGTTGGGGTAGTTACTTGGGGGCGAGCGCCGAGATCGCTATCGGATTTACGTTCCTGTAGTTGCACAATTGACACAATATTTTTCTGAGCTAGTTTATCCAACAGTAGAGCAGTTCGATAAATCGGCTGTTTAAAAGTATCTGCGATCGCACAAATGCGATCTTGCCCCGTTGTTACCTTGGCGAAAAGCGGAAAATTGTCATTCCCCACCCTTGCCAGTAAATTAGCCGCATCAACTAGTTGAACTAATTGAAAAGGATGTTTTACACAGTCAAACTTCTGCCATTGGCGAACCTCATTGGCAATGGTATTCTCCAGCACCGATAGTTGCCAAATTGGTAGGTTAACTTGTAGTTCATTAGCTGGACTCCAGACAAACGAAAAACTATCCTCTAGGTGTAATGACAAAAAATTTTCTAAGATGATTTCTCTTAAAACCTCTTTGGTCACCTCAGGATACTTTTTATAGACATTATTCACAAAAGGGAAACAATAAGGTCGGTTATTTTGCCGTTGCTCCCATTCAGGAATACGTGAAAAGTTAATCCCCTTACTGTTGTATTTACGAACTAATGTCGGGATGACCTGACCTTCTTCCTCAGCTAATACTAATCCTCCACCCGTAAGCAATAATTTCCATCGATGATATTTCGTTTCTACGCGGATTACTCCCGTAGAACGACTCATGACGCGCATAGCTGCTAGTAGGATATGTAATGTGGCATTCCTCACTACCTGTCCGTCCGTCAAGTTGTTAGACACTAGGTCTGAATTAGGCAAGGAACCTGTCATAGCAATCATGTTTTTTGACTGGGAGGCACTTGGACAGAAAGAATATTACAAATATTACAAAAAAACGGATTACTTCATTATAGATCGTAGCAACTAGCCATAAATTCAATAGGTTGTCTCAGATACATTATCCCATATTGTAATCAGTCGCGGATGTAGTAGTCTGTCAGCATTTTCACTTAGGTGAAGGCTATTACACGATAAAATCTTGTAAAATTGATTTAACTTGCTCACGAAATTCGGGAATGTCATTGGATGAACGTGGTTTGCTGAGAAAGCGACAGTTTGCCCATTTGGCGCGAAAGTTGTTGGTAATGGTATTTTCGGATGTGACTAAAACTAGGGGCATCGTGGCTAAGGAGGGTTGACGGCGAATTTGTTTGATCAGTTCAAATCCGTTTAAATTTGGCATATTAATATCCATAAACACAATATCGGGCTTGTCTGACAATATTTGTTGCGTTGCCTTGGCAGAGTCACTGACTAAGATCAGATGGTAGCCCCAGCTTGTTAGTAAGTTGCCAAATTGCTTAAGGAGAACGGGGGAATCATCAACGATCATCACCCTGAGTCGTGATTCGGCTTCTTTATTTTCCTCAAGGTTCAGGCTGGCTTCTGCCGATCTCAAGGGCAAGGGTAATATAGCGACGGTGCGATTTTCCGCAAGTTTATCGAGTTTCAGCGCTGTACGAGTGATATGTTGTTGAAAGCGATCGGCAATTTCGGTAATCCGACATTTACCATTGGTCACCTGAGTGAATAGGGGGACTTGGGCGATTTTGCATTCGGTATCTAGGATCTGTACGGTTTGGTAAGGATGGCGAACGTGGTTAAAGGTCTGCCATTGATCGATAACCTTAGCGATCGCTTTTTCCAGATCGGGTAATTGCCAGATTGGCAGAATTATTTGGCGATCGAGATTTAAGGGTTGCCATTGTAGCGAAAACTTTTTTTCTAAAGAGATCGCTAACAGGTTTTCTAAGAGGATTTCTTTAAAAATTACTAGGCAGTTTTCTCGATCTTGGGCATAGATTTTACCTAGCCATTGGTATGTCTCAAGCCCACTCATCGCCTTTTTACTCAGACTCCGTAAAAAATCTGGGGGAATCTGAATTTTTTGGATTTTCAGTTTACGAGTTATGGTGGACAAAAAATCGCTTTTATCCTCGATAAACGCGATACTGCCGCTATGAATAAAGATTTCCCAACTTAGGTGAGGCGTGTCAAGCTTCACAATCCCTGTATGGCTCATGAGCGTTTTGAGTGTGATCATTACATGGGAAAGGGATAGGTTTTGGATGATTTCCCCAACAGGGACAGGCTGAATCGATTGTTCAATTGGCTGATTGACGCTTCTTTCTGTCGGAAGATTGGAAGCGCCGTTCTCTTGTGAAGTCTGCGTCATTGTCAAGTTAAGGTTAAATAAGACTTGATGTATTGCCAGTTTGATGCTGATTTGATTCTGATTTAGTTTTGATTTGGTTCTAAGATTTGATTCTTATGATTAGCGATCGCAGATTAAAGGTTTTATGCCTGCACGGACACCCCGGAAATAGTAAAGCAATGCAGATATTTGTCCAGCATTTTCAGGAACAAGGGATTACAGCGATCGCCCCTGACTTGCGTGGCTATGGAAATTGTAAAGCAATTGCGCCCTTCGCAATGTTAGATCACATACAGGATCTTGCGAATTTGTTAGAAGAGGATCTGTTAGCGCATCAGCATCGTTCATTAAATGGTTCGTTAGACGATCTGTCAGAGCCAGAATATTTGCCAGAATATTTGCCAGAATATTTGATCTTGGGATGGTCGCTCGGTGGAATTTTGGCAATTGAGTTAGCATTGCGGATGATTGAGTTACGGAATTCATCGGGGGAAAACCCTAAACAAGCGATACCCAAAATTGTCGGATTGGTTTTAATTGCCACTGCGGCTAAGCCCTATAGCAATTTGCCCAAGGTTGCTTGGTGGGAATATATGAATTTAGCGATCTCGGTAGCTTTGCATTGGATTGCGCCTCGCTACCATCGGTGTGTTTCATGGTTCGGCAAGCGATCCTTAATCAAATATTTAATTCAACAGCATAGTCCCTCAGCCTATGCGCGGATTTCCCGTGATGGGGCAAGAGCCTATCTCCAGACATCTGGCTATGCGCAAAGGGCGTTAATGCAAGCCTTGAGGCAGGGATATGATCGCACGGGCGATTTAGCCAAAATTCATATTCCCTGCTTGGCGATCGCCGCCGAACAGGATCGCCATATCACCGCCGCATCGACAGCCGAAACTGCAAAACTATTACCGCATTGTGAATTTATTTGTTATCCCAATACAGCCCATCTTCTGCCTTGGGAAATTAGCGATCGCTTAATGGCGGATATTGATGCTTGGTGCGATCGGCATCTATAGCTACAGTCATACCAAATCACAAAATGGCTACGCCATTTTGTGATTTTAAAACCCTTACTGGGTTTAGTTTTCAATTCCCAAAAGTGTAGCCACACTTTTGGGAATTGGTATCACTTGACTGAGGACAAATCAAACCCCAAGAATTGAGTGGCGGCGCTTCGCGCCGCCACTCAATTCTTGGGGTTTATGTCCTATTAGACTTGGCGACAGCTATAAGTAGCTAGGCATAATTAATTACAAACTAAAACCCGTAAAGTTGCGCCCCGTAGGGGGGCAACTTTACGGGTTTTGGTAATTTATTTTGCACAAGCAGTTACAGCTATTGGCGATCGCTAGTCATGTTAAGATAAAGTCAAGACCGAAAAGAGAGATGCGACGCGAAGCGTCGCACCTCTCTTTTCGGTTTTATGATAATTTAAATGTATCGGTTGGCTAAAACATCTATAACCTATGTTCCCCCAAAAATTTCTGACGAGAATGGCTCAAATCCATCAGCTTTCTGTCGATCAGGAAAGTGTGTTCCTATTGCGATTTGGCGAAAATCGTGAGGATCGGGAAGTTGCGAGCTTCTTGGGGATTTCGGAAGAAGCTTATCGCAAACGGATGGGGGAGATCTATCGCAAGTTTGATATCAGTGGCAAAGGACCTGGCAAAAATAATCGTCTCTTACATATTTTACAAAACTACCTTGAGGCGGAAACAAATAAGCTCAACGAGCAGAGTTTGGCAATTTCTAATCAATCTTTGACTGGACAAGGGGGGGCGGGCTCGGATATTAATTTAGACATTAATATTGACGAACTTGTAGAGCAAATGCGCTACCGCAGTCGGCAAATTATCCAAGAGCGCTGCGCGACTATGCGAGTTCTCGACATGTCCCATCCGATTGACCTTGAAAATATTTACACGGGAACGGATGTCTTAGAAAAGATTACGAGCCGTCGTCGTTTGGGAATTGCGGATTTACTTGCCACCTATCATGGGCGCGATCGCATTGAAATGGGAATTATTAATGAAGATCGGGTGTCGAGTATGGAGGCTCTGACTCGATATGGCAAGCTAATGCTGTTGGGAAAACCAGGGGCGGGCAAAACCACATTATTGAAATATACGGCGCTGAAATGTTCGCAGGGCAATATTTTTAGTGAATTAGTTCCAATTTTTGTAACTTTACGTCAGTATGCAGGTGCGGAATCTCAGCCGAGGTTAATAGAATATATTATTCAAGACTTTCAGTCGTCAAATATTAGTGACAGCACCACGGTTAAACACCTGTTACAGCAAGGTCGGGCAATATTATTTTTAGATGGACTAGATGAAGTTCGCGAAGATGATTTGCATCGCGTCCTTGAAGATTTGCGAAGCTTTTCCGAACAGTACTATACCAATCGTTTTGTGATTACTAGTCGTTTGGGAGCGCAGGAATATGTATTTGAGAAGTTTACCGAAGTGGAGGTTGCCAACTTTCAACCGCTCCAGATTTCTCAATTTGCTCAGCGTTGGTTTCATGGGAATTCTCGACATATTGAGCTTTTCTTGCGAAAAGTCGAAGAAAATCGTCCAATTCAAGAACTAGCTACCAATCCCTTACTGCTGACATTGTTATGTTTAGTATTTGATGAATTTGGCGATTTCCCAACTAACCGTTCTGAACTTTATCGCGAAGGACTGGATGTTCTACTCAAGAAATGGGATGCTAAGCGCAATATCGAACGCCACCAAATTTATAAAAATCTATCGATGCAACGTAAAGAAGATCTATTGGCTCAAGTGGCTTGTACGACCTTTAATCAGGGAGATTACTTCTTTCGGCAGGTCGATCTAGAACGCTATATCACTGATTATATTCGCAATTTACCGAAAGCCCATACTAATGAGGATGCTTTACAGTTGGATAGTGAAGCGATTATTAAGGCAATCGAATCGCAACATGGATTATTTGTGGAACGGGCTAAAGGCATTTATTCCTTTTCCCATCTAACGTTTCAGGAATATTTAGCAGCGAGAGAACTGGTCTACAATGGCAATCCTGAAACGTTAACATTGCTTGCCAGTAAAATCACCGATCACCGTTGGCAGGATGTTTTGCGCCTTGCGGTGAGTATGATGCGCTCAGCCGATGAATTATTACAGCTCATGAAGGACTATTGCGATCGCCTATTAGTTGGCGATCGGCAGTTGCAAAGCTTGTTGCAGTGGGTGAAACAGAAGGCGGAATCCGTCCAAGTGCCCGATCGCATTCAGTCAGTCCGCGCTTTCTATCTAACCCTTGGTCGAGCGATCGCCCAGAGCGCTCCCTTAAACCTAGCAAATGTATTGGCAAGAACCCTCGTCCTCGATCTCGACCTCTGCCAAAATCGCAATCTGAATGTCGATTTAGCTTTCGATCTCGCTCGCGCACTAGAAACTAAACAAGATGAAGAACTGGGACTCGATCTCGAACTAGATCTAAGCCTTGCTTTGGAATATGCCCAAGAGATGAAAGATTCCCATTTAGCCGATGCTTTAACAGAACTGATCGCCACTTGTCCCGATGATGCTGATAGTGATATTAAATGGCAATATTGGGCAAATAACCTGCGTCAACAAGCCATCAATCATCGAAATATCGGTCAAATTTGGGATTTTACTCCTCAACAGCTCGAGCACTTACGGCAATACTGCAATGCTAATCGCCTTTTAGTGGAATGTCTTGAAAGTGATTGCTATGTTCGTCAGCCAGTTCGACAGGCGATCGAGCAAAGCCTGCTATTACCCAATCCATGAACTGCTATAGCTGCCGCCAGTTTTGTTAGGACAAAATTAAAACCCCAAAGAGAGTTGCCGCGCTCCGCGCGGCAACTCTCTTTGGGGTTTTATGTCCTGATCCAGTTGGCGGTAGCTATAAATAGGAAAGGATGGGTGGTGCTTCTCGCCGCCTATCCTTTCCAGATCACTGCCCAATTTGGGAACCTATACCCACATGAATCACAAAATAGAATGTGGCTCCCTGTGTCACTAAACTTGACTTCCAATTGGCAGGAGGATCGCCTCCTACTTTCCCAAAACTCTCAACCCAGATTGTCCCTCCCATTAGCCCCACCAAACGTTTGCTAATCGCCAAACCTAAACCCGTACCACCATACCTACGACTAATCGAGGTATCTGCTTGGGTAAAGGCTTGAAATAAGCTGACAATATGCTCCCCAGTAATTCCTATGCCTGAATCCGTTACTGCAAATTGAAGGGCATATTGATCGTTCTCAGGTAAGGAACTTCCATGCACTGTAACTGATACATTCCCTTGAGGTGTAAATTTGATCGCATTCCCTACGATGTTAATCAGAATTTGTCTCAATCGAGAGCTATCGCCAATGACTTGATAAGGCACATCGGGGTGAATCGTATGCTGTAAGTCAATCCCTTTATCCCTAGCTTGTCCCCTTAGCAAACTATTAACTGAACTAATAATCTCTTCTAAAATATAGGCTCTTTTTTCTATTTTCAGCATTCCCGATTCAATCTTAGAAAAATCGAGAATATCATTAATAATCGTTAATAAGACATCTCCACTTTCCAGAATCGTTTGTACGAATTCCTCCTGTTCTTCCGTAAGTTCCGTAGTCGCCAACAACTGAGCCATGACCAAAACTCCATTCATTGGTGTGCGAATCTCATGACTCATATTCGCGAGAAATTCGCTTTTAGCTTTGGTAGCTGCTTCAGCCGCTTCTTTTGCTTTGGCAAGGGCTATTTCCGATAGCTTCCGTTCTGTAATATCCCTTGAAATTTGAATAACAGTATCATCAGATATGGGAGAAATATTGGATGCAAACCATACTTCTCTACCGTCAATATCTAGACTGTAGTCACAATTGATAATTTGTTTAGATGCTAAGGCTTTTTGAATTGTGCTTAAAAGAATATTTGCGACATTCTCTGGCAGTTCTTCATAGATTGATTTACTCAGAACTTGCTCGCGAGTCCCTTTTAAGTTGACATTTTTGGTAGTGGCGATCTTAAGGCAGCGTCCTTCGGCATTACGGACTAGTACCACATCGGTCATGGCACTCAGCAAGGTACTCTGCTCCATATAAGCCTCTTTAAGTTTGGCTTGACTATCTCTCAAGTCATCTTCGATCTTTTGGCGATTCTCAAGATTATGAGGTAAGGTGGGACAATCTGGTAAAGAGTTTTTCTTGGCTATATTCAGTTGTAAATATGGGCGGATAATTTTAACTATTACAAAGACTAGCCCTACGGATATCAATAAATTTAGCCCTAAATTCAGCCCCAAAAATAAAACGATGGGGTTATTTAGTAAATTATTTGGTGAATTATTTAGGGGATTACTATTTTGCAGGAGCTTTACGGCTTCTCCGCTATTACCAAAAAACAAATAACTACTAACGATCGATAGCCCAATTAATTGCCAAACAAACGGTATCAGCAGCAACCAATAGATGGATATTTTACTTGCAAAAAATCGTTTGGGTAAGTCTTGAGAAGACATCTAAATCTGTAGTTGATAAAATAGGTTTAAAAATCATTATTTAGTCACGATTATCTTAGCAGTGCATTGCCAAGTAATCATTAAGATGGACGCACAAACCACAAACTCCGCTTACCATCGTGGGAAATACAGTCAAGAATAAAGTCTTTGATCCTAATCGGTAATCGCCCAGTCCTACGCGATCGCCTTAGGCTACTAGGTGAACATTCCAAAATTTTCGCAATTTCGGCGGTTGTCCATAGGCGCGTAAATAGGTCTTCGGGTAGTGCTGAAATGCTCTGGGCTAGTTCTTTCCAAGCCTGAACGTAAATTTCAGTTGCTTCGGTATGCTGAACGACTGTTTCACTACTACTGACATTATCTATATCTATCTCTACTAGGGCTGGAGGGCGCGGATCCAATTCCCCAAAGATATCGGTATCAATATAGACTTTGACATTAAAAATATCATCCCAATTTTTAATAAAGTCATCATCGCTCTCATCTTCTGAATCATCCGTATAGCTTGGCAGCGCTAGACTTTTTGATAAGGGAATATCTTCGTATTTTTTGGCAAGTGAAATTAGTTTTGCCAAAGAATCTAATATATTTTGCTGGTTATGGTGTTTATAGAGATAAATAATCTCTTGGATGGGGAGTACCAGCTCTTTTGGTACGGCTAACATCTCAGTATTTGACTGATGTGTTGGTTGAGAAGGATCGACCACAGGAAAAACCCAAGTAAAATTACTGTGGAACTATAAAAGATTTCAATCAAATCTGTAATTTTAAAAGTATAACGCTAGTCTCTATGGAGACAACAACTATTCATTGATTTGCCGATCAGCAAAAGTACGTATGTTTTCAAATAACCTTTCAATTTCTGTAAAATCTACCAATAAATTCCCGATTGTCTATTCCAAACGGTTTTTGGAGCATGATACGGGTATTTATCATCCTGAAAAAGCAGGTCGTCTCACTGCTATAGTTGACTACCTTAAAAATTCAGCGATCGCTTCGCAACTAGATTGGTTAGAACCGACATCGATTGACTGCCTCAGTCGGAGTGGATTTGATATTTTGCAGGAAGTCCGACGATTTCATACTCAAGAATATATTGATGCTTTGCGACAACTTACCGAGCGCGGTGGCGGGCATATTGATGGAGATACAATTGCCTCAGCCCAAACCTACGATGTGGCTCTCTTAGCCGTAAGTGCATGGCTCGATGGCGTAAATCTTGTTCTGGATTCAGGTCGCCCTGCCTTTGTGCTGGCTCGTCCTCCAGGACATCATGCACGCGACCGATCTGGTATGGGTTTTTGTATATTTGGGAATGCGGCGATCGCGGCTCTATCGGCTTGCGATCGGCTCCATCTAGATCGGGTTGCTATTCTTGATTGGGATGTGCATCATGGCAATGGTACGCAGGATGCCGTGTGGGATCGTCCCGATATTGCCTATGTTTCTACGCATCAATCACCTTTTTATCCCATGACGGGACGCAAGGAGGAAACAGGTAATCATGGCAATATTTTAAATATTCCGATGCGCGCAAATTCGGGAATTGCCGAATATTTGCCTGTTTTCAACCATCAGATCTTGCCATTTCTGCAAGAATTTAAACCCGATCTCCTCATCGTAAGCGCGGGATTTGATGCTAATGCCGACGATCCTTTAGCGAGCATTTTGCTAAAGCCAGAAGACTTTGGCACTTTCACTAAGCTATGTCTAGAAGTAACCCCCAAAATTTTATTTGGTTTAGAGGGTGGTTACGACTTCGATAGCCTCTCGCGATCGGTTATGGCTGTCATCGAACAGTGCCTAAGTTAATTTTTCATTTAATTTTTCATTAACAAACTCAATCAAGGTAAGTGGCTAGGTGCAATTAAATATAAAACTACAAAAACCATAGCGCACGCGTAGCGTGCGCTATGGTTTTTGATTCTGGGTTTTAATTATGCCCAGCTACTTAGAAAGGACAATGGTCAGCTAATGGCGGATGAATTCTGAAATACCCATTTCAAGCCAGTAAAAAAGGCGCAAATATGTCGATCGCGTTTTGGCTGACCCTGCCTAACAAAAACAAAAAAGAGCCACGAAGCGACTCTTTTTTATAAATTTTTAACCTTCTTTGTTGATGAAGGGCAATAGCGCAACAACGCGAGCTTGTTTAATCGCAGTTGTCAAAGCACGTTGCTGCTTTGCAGTCAAACCTGTAATGCGACGAGGAAGAATTTTGCCACGTTCGGTGATGTACTTACGCAGTAATTCGACATCTTTATAGTCGATTTTGGCAGCAGGCGCGATCGGAGAGAGGCGCTTACGATAAAAAGAAGAATTCATTGCCATGATGGGATTATGCGGTTTTGGTGATTGGATTTAACGGACTACTTGATTTCTTTGTGAACGGTATGGGAGTTGCAATGAGGGCAGAACTTTTTGAGTTCTAATCTTGCAGTGGTATTACGACGATTTTTCATGGTCGTATAGCGAGATACACCAGGGGATCGCTTATTGGCATTGGTGCGACATTCGGTGCACTCTAGCGTAATAACGAGACGGACACCTTTGTTTTTAGCCATTTTTTTAGTTGTGAGATTACTTAAAAGTGCGATCTACAATTGTTACACATAATCATCCTACTTATGCGTCTATAAGAAAATAATTGCCAAAAATTTGGGCGATCGCCTCATCATTACAATCTCTCTTCAGAACTTTTATAGCTACAGTCACTTGAATTAGGACAAATCAAAACCCAAGAATTAATTGGCGGCGCTTCGCGCCGTCAATTAATTCTTGGGTTTTATGTCCTAGTACACTTGGCGACAGCTATAGCATCATTCAGACATGTCACTTTATCTAGAGCCAGATGAGTGGCGGCGCAAAGCGCCGCCACTCATCTGGCTCTTTAAATATAAAACCAAAAAGCGGCTATGGCACGCAGCGCGTGCCATAGCTTTTTTGGTTTTAATTATGCTGAGTTATTTATATGCTATAGTGTTTGGATTGGGATCGTAAGGGTTTCGACGTGTTAGTAGAAGCTATCCCTTGATGCAGGTCGAGAGCGGGCTACCTCTCGTAAATCAATGGCTCAAACAAGTACATGCGAACAACATTGTATCTTTCTCTCGTAAAGCAGCTCCTGTAGCAGCCTAAGAACCAAACTTTTCGGTTTCGAGGAGTGTTGTATGACTCCGTTAAATGCACCACTCAACCCCTCAACGGATGCTGTGAATAGCTTTCTCTGATAAGCTTTTCGCTTAAGACTTTATCAGTGCATCTCCCATTGCTAGAGATAAATAGCGGTTCCCTCCAAGAGGATTAGATTGGATAAACCTGTGAATGACTGGGAGGTTAGGCGCTAGTGCGGACGGCAGTTCGACTCTGCCCGATTCCATTAAGCTAAGACCACCAAATAAAAGAGGGACTTGTAAAACAAGTCCCTCTTTTATTTGCTTCCTATCCATTCTTAAGATTGTGAACTCGCTCCAAGTCTCGCTTCACTTCAAAAATAAGTTCGCGATTTTTAGGATCGGTATTTAGGGCTTTGTTGAGATAGATTTCGGCTTCGCGTAACTTCCCAGCCAGAATCAACTCACTACTCCATCGATGATAAGTTACGGCTTTCCAATGAATTACCTCTGGCGTGTTGGGAAATCTTTCGCTCATTCCTTCGACAACAGCGATCGCTACAATATATTTTTTTTGCTTGAGCAAATCCTGTACGCGCCGCAACATATCCAACTTGAGTCTTAACTCTGGATCGCTATTAATCGGATCGACCTGATTGTTAACCTGCTTTACCTCGATTTTGATTTTGGGGTGGGGCTGAGGTGGTTTTTTAGGTGTAGGCGTTTTTGGCGGTGGTGGCGCAGCAGGCGATCGCACTGCGTTTGTTGAAGTATTTGTTGAAGTATTGGTCGAAGTATTCTTTGAAAATATCTCCTTTGATAAATCCTTCTCATCGGAATCCTTGAGCATTTTGTAAGCTTCCTGAACCAATCGGAATTTATCCGTAGCCGTAGGATCATTTTGATTGACATCGGGATGATACTTACGAGCCAAACGACGATAGGCTACCTTAATGTCATCTAAGGTCGCATTGCGAGGAACTCCTAAGAGTCGATAGCATTCTGATAGGTGCATGAATTGAAACTTGACAATAAGACTCGGCTGAGAATCCAGAATAGGGAGAAATACTAAGTGAAAAAATACTAAGTGAAATTTTTCCCTATTCTGGCTTTTTGCGAATTGAGTATTTCCCCTTAGCTGTAACTGGCGAACCTTTATTTCCCTCTACCAGCTTGACGTAGCGATCCAAAGCCTCCTCTTTAGTAGCATGTTCGGAAATAACATGAACCTTACGACTTCCAGATAATTCGAGGACAACTTGATGCATAGGGTAAGTTGCTGGGAAATAGCCTTAAAACTGTAAAAACAGTTTAGCAAATATAAACCCATAAAGTAAAAAGGGGTGCTAAGCACCCCTTTTTACTTTATAAAATATAGCTCGCTAGTTTTGTTAGGACAAAATTAAAACCCAAAATAGAGTTGCCGCGCGGAGCGCGGCAACTCTATTTTGGGTTTTATGTCCTGATACAGTTGACGGTAGCTATACTTTATAAAAATCGCTGAAGCTTAGCGCTTGGCAAATTTCTTAGTCAACTTGCGTAACCGAATAGATTCAGGTGTGACCTCTAGAATCTCATCGGGACCAATATATTCTAGGGCGCGTTCGAGACTCATCTCGATCGGTGCTTGCAATTGCACGATGTCATCAGCACCAGCAGCCCGCATGTTTGTAAGCTGCTTGCTCTTACATACATTCAGCTCCATATCTTGAGGACGATTATTTTCACCAATAATCATGCCCTTATATACCTTAGTGCCAGGCTTAATAAAGAACACACCACGATCTTCAGCATTTTTCAAGGAAAACTCGGTAGCAGTACCTTCTTCAAAGGAAATCAACACACCATTGCGACGAGCGCTGATTTCACCTGCGACGGGGCGATAATCCAAGAAACTATGATTCATGATGCCAGCGCCACGGGTAGCGCGCATAAAGTCACCACGGAAGCCGATCAATCCGCGTGCAGGGACGACAAACTCAATTTGAGAGCGACCGCCACCCGACATTTGCATATCGATCATTTCAGCGCGACGCTGCCCCAGACGTTCGATACAACCACCAACGGCATCTTCAGGTACATCTAGCACTAGTGCTTCGTAGGGTTCGCACTTCTGACCGTTGATTTCCCGATAAATTACTTGAGGTTGGGTAACTTGGAACTCATAACCTTCACGGCGCATGGTTTCGATCAAGATTCCCAAGTGTAATTCGCCGCGTCCCGATACGGCAAAGCGATCGGGGGACTCAGGATCTTCTTGAACGCGCAGAGCCACATTGGTTTCTAGCTCGCGGAGTAGGCGATCGCGTACTTGGCGAGTGGTGACCAATTTACCTTCTTGACCGACAAAGGGCGAATCATTAACGCAGAAGGTCATCTGCAAGGTTGGCTCATCCACTTTGATCATCGGTAACGCGGAAGGCTCGTTAGGACAGGTAATCGTTTCACCGATATTAGCGGTAGCAAAACCCGATACGGCAACAATATTACCTGCGGAAGAGGTTTGCATTTCTATCCGTTTAAGCCCGTCAAATCCTAAAAGCTTCGTAATTTTGCCCTTAGTAATCGATCCGTCTTCAGAAATTAGAGCCGCTTGTTGTCCAGAGGTAATCGTGCCGTTATGGATTTTGCCGATCACGATCCGACCGAGATATTCGGAATAGTCAAGGGTGGTAACTTGCAATTGCAATGGTTTTTCAGGATCGCCAACGGGAGGCGATACGTGATGCAAGATTGACTCAAATAGAGGCTTCATATCGACATTGGCATCTTCGAGCTTCTCCTTGGCAAAGCCACCCATGCCTGAAGCAAATAGGTAAGGAAAATCACATTGATCGTCATCAGCGCCCAGCTCAATGAAGAGATCGAGTACTTTACTTACGGCAACATGGGGATCGGCAAATTCGCGATCGATCTTATTAATGACTACAAGAGGACGCAAACCTTTTTCCAACGCTTTTTTAAGTACAAAGCGAGTTTGGGGCATAGGACCTTCGTTAGCATCAACGATTAACAAGCAACCCTCGACCATGCCAAGTACCCGCTCAACTTCGCCACCAAAGTCAGCGTGTCCTGGGGTGTCAACTATGTTGATGAGCGTATCTTTGTATCTGACGGCAGTATTTTTTGAAAGGATGGTAATGCCGCGCTCGCGCTCTAGGTCATTGGAATCCATGACGCATTCGACAAGGGCTTCACCTTCACGAAAAGCGCCTGACTGTCTGAGGAGTGCGTCTACTAGAGTGGTTTTGCCGTGATCGACGTGGGCGATGATGGCGACATTGCGGATAGGGAGAGACATGGGTGATGTATCGAGTTGATCGAAAAACTTATTATTTCTTTATCTATTATGCTTGAGTTTGTCAAAAAACTTTGTATTTATGCCCACCCATTCGTAATCATCAATACAAAATCAATACAGGTTTTGTTTCGGTTTTTTATTATGCCTAGCTATTTACTACTCTCTTTCCAGCCAAGAAATAGCGGTGCGGGGCAAAGCCCCGCACCGCTATTTCTCAAAAAGCTGATAGAGGGATGAAGCTTATCGGAAAACTGGGTTAAAACCCCCGTGCTACTTGCACGGCTTTATATTAAATTAGATACTTTACACAGTAAACGCTATAATGTAAGCATGACACAAAAAGCATTCAAGTACCGATTCTATCCAACTCCTGAGCAAGAAACTTTGCTTAGAAGAACGATGGGTTGCGCTCGATTAGTTTACAACCGCGCTTTAGCCGCAAGGACAGAAGCATGGTATGAACGCCAAGAGCGAGTTGGATACTCTGAAACCTCAACAATGCTAACCAGTTGGAAGAAGCAAGAGGACTTGCAATTTCTTAATGAAGTTAGCAGTGTGCCATTACAGCAAGGGCTAAGACATTTACAATCCGCGTTTACTAATTTCTTCGCAGGACGGGCAAAATATCCCAACTTCAAGAAAAAGCACCACGGCGGTAACGCTGAGTTTACTAAAGCTGCTTTCAAGTGGAAAGATGGCAAAGTATTTTTAGCAAAATGTTCTCAACCTTTAGACATCCGTTGGAGTCGTCAACTCCCCGAAGGAGCAGAGCCATCAACAATTACGGTGAAGCTCTCGCCTTCTGGAAGATGGACTGTATCTTTGCTAGTTGATGTCGTAATTGAAACATTACCTGAATCTCCTAATCAAATTGGTTTGGATCTGGGTATTACTAGCCTGATGGCTTTGAGTAATGGCGAGAAGATTGCCAATCCCAAAACTTTCAAAGCTAAGCGCCGTAAACTGCGTAAAGCTCAAAAAGTGCTTAGCCGTAAAAAGAAAGGATCTAATAACCGACATAAAGCTAGGTTGAAGGTCGCCAAGGTTCATGCAGAAATTAGCGATGCTCGGCTTGATTTCCTTCACAAATTGACAACTCGACTGGTTCGTGAAAACCAAGTGATTGCAGTCGAAGATTTGTCTGTGAAGAATATGGGCAAAAATAGGAAACTCGCTCTCTCGATTAGTGATGCTAGTTGGGGTGAAACAGTCAGGCAACTGGAATATAAGTGCAACTGGTATGGTCGCACTTTTGTCAAAATTGATCGTTGGTTTCCTAGCTCTAAAAGGTGTGGACATTGCGGTTACATTGTTGATAAGTTGCCTTTAAATGTCAGAGAGTGGGATTGTCCTAAGTGCAGCACACATCACGATAGAGATGTAAATGCTGCTAAAAATATTCTTGCCGCAGGGCTTGCGGTGAATGTCTGTGGAGCGACTGTAAGCCCTGAAGAGAGTAAATCTCGGAAGGCTGGTGCTATGAAGCAGAAACCTAAGTCGTGAGTCTTAGGAATCCCCGTCACTTTAGTGCGGGGTGGATGTCAAAGAGGGCTTAAGCCGCTTTGTTGTAGCAAGTTAAATGAGTCTTTGAAAATCATGACTACACCTAAGCCAAGAAGTAGGACTAACCCTCCCTGCATGACATTATTTTGTAAATCTTCAGGGAGAGGTTTACCACCACGCAAAGCCTCGATCGCTAAAAATACTAACTGACCGCCATCGAGGGCTGGTAGAGGCAAGATATTAATAATGGCGAGATTTATACTGATAATCGCAGTGAAATCAAAGAGAGCCGCCGCATCGGACTTAACTAATTCCGAACCCATCGCCACGATCGCTACAGGACCTGATAGTTGCGAAGCCGTATTTTGGAAATTGGTTGCTAGTTGTTTCAAGCCTTGGACAGTCATCACCACTAAACGCTCAAAGCTTTGGGTCGCGTTGTCAATAGCTTCAGCAAAGTTATGCACAGCACGACGATGGGGCTTGCCCGTAAAGTCCAATCTCACGCCAATTCTTCCCTTCCCAGTTTCCCCATCGGGCACGATCGGGAACTGGAGCGTTTGTCCTTGTCGATCCACTACGAGATTGACCGATTGATTGGCATTTTTGGCAATGAGGGACTGAAACCGATCCAGAGTCGTGAGGCTAGTATCAAACTTAATATCATTGGCTGACAAAACGATATCACCAGATTTTAATCCTGCTACAGCTGCTGGTGCATTGGGCTCGATTATTTTGGTGATTCTGACACCAGGGAGATCGACCGTACCAATGCCAACACTTAAAGTCATGACTAATAAAACTAAGTAAGCAAATACAAAGTTGGCAATTACTCCCGCACTAATTACGATCGCTCGATCCATAATGGGTCGATTTTTCATCAAATTCGGATCGTTAGCAGGAATATCGCTTTCCTCGTCATCATCGGGAAAGCCAACATATCCCCCTAGAGGAATCGCCCGCAGTGCATATTCTGTCTGTTTACCCTGATATTTCCACAACACAGGACCAAACCCAATCGAAAAACGATTTACATGGATGCCCTGTACGCGAGCCGCCATAAAGTGACCGAGTTCGTGAACCAGAATCAGAATTGCAAGAACAGCAATAGCAGGCAGGGCAGACATAAGCTTCGCTCTAAAAATTTAGATTTTTAATGTTTTATGCAATACAGGAATATTGCTTAGCTTGCGATCGTAGCACAACGAAAATGTCTAATGCTTGACAAAACTTTTCGTCCATTACTCAAAGCCCAAGGCGGGAAAAATCCATGCCTATCAATACTTATTAGGATTTGAATCATTGCCATCACAAAAGCTTATGTTAAGATTAATGTATATAAGTCATAAATTATTGCAATCTTTTAAGTTTTATTAACCAACCTGTTAGGCAATGTGCTGAAATGAACAACACAACTCGTATCGTGGCATCAATCGTACGTCTTCTCCTCGGTTCTGACTCTGCGCCTGTATCCTTAACGCAAGCCTCCCTGCTTTTGCTAAGGGTTGTTCTTGGTACAGTTATGATTCACAATGGCTTTGATAAGCTGGCTGACATTCCTAGCTTTGCCGAAGCCTATGTTGAGGCTATCGGTTTGCCATTCCCAATTTTCTTTGCCTACTGCGCCGCCTTCACCGAAGTAATCGCTTCACCATTGCTAGCCCTCGGTCTATTTACCCGACCAGCAGCATTAGGTTTATTTGCAACCATGCTTGTGGCAAACTATCACCATATCTTGATTGGTGGGTTTTCGATTCCATCCATTGAGTTGTCATCAATTTATGCCGTTTCCTTCGCCTTTTTTGTTATCTACGGCGGAGGCAAATACGCGATCGACACCTTACTCGCTAATGCCTTGACTAAGTGGTTAAATTTGCCTACAGGTATTGCTCCATCCCTATCTACAAAAGCAACCACAGCTAAATAATACCAATTCACGAAAGTGTTGTCACACTTTCGTGAATCACCAAACCCATTCAGGTTTTGAGATTCCCAAAATGGCTACGCCATTTTGGGAATTGGTATAAATAGCTATAGCTACAGTCACTTGACTTAGGACAGAATTGACTGGCGGCGCTTCGCGCCGCCAGTCAATTCTTGGGGTTTACGTCCTAGTACATTTGGCGATAGCTATATACCAATTCACGAAAGTGTGACAACACTTTTATGAATTAAAATTTATGAATTAAAAACCAATTTTGCGATCGCAATTAACTCATCCCCATGTGATTTAAAACACATTGGTAATCGTAATTGTTACTTTGCTTTGGATTGCTTTTTGTTAATGATAGTTTTTTATCTATGCTCGCTTGTTTCTATTTTCGTAAAAGCGATCGCAAAAACAATCATTTTGGGGAAATATTGACAGCCAAAGTGGATGAATATCTCAAACCATTTACTCTCATCATTTAATATAGCTGCCGCCAGTTTTGTTAGGACAAAATCAAAACCCCAAAGAGATTTGTCGCGAGGAGCGCGGCAAATCTCTTTGGGGTTTTATATCCTGATACAGTTGGCGGCAGCTATATCACCATTCAATATCACAAATGAAATAGGATGGCTATGTCAGGATTATTTGTTCTGTATCCGTCTAAAGACTGATGCAACGTAAATATTTTTCAGATCGTCTCCTAATTGAAGATGACTACGCTAGAATATGTGCGGATGAGTATTTCTAGATCGCATGTTTGTTTTCAGTATTGACAGTCGTCTTCTGTTTCATCGTGGCAGGCTTCTTTCCGAAATCTCTATCTCTACACATATCTGATTGTTGAAGCAAGTATTATGTCTATTTATGTTGGTAATCTCTCTTATGAGGTTACAGAAGATGATTTAAAAGCCGTATTTTCAGAATATGGCAAAATCACTCGTGTTCATCTACCTATTGATCGTGAGTCAGGTCGTCCCCGTGGTTTCGCTTTCGTAGAAATGACTGAGGAAAAGGAAGAAGATGCTGCGATCGTAGCATTAGATGAGGCTGAATGGATGGGTCGCGCCCTCAAGGTTAACAAGGCTAAGCCTCGCGAAAGCTCTGACTCCTTTGGTGGCGGCAGAGGTGGCTTCAAGGGCGGCGGTGGTCGTCCCTCTGGCGGCGGCGGTCGTAATCGCTACTAAATAAAAGAGAAGGGATGCTGCATAGCATCCCTTCTCTTTTAAGGAATTATAGAACGCCTTAAGGCAGAGCCATCGCCAATAATGCCCAAATTTTGAATGACTTGATGTTTTCTCGCTTCTTCGAGCTTATTTAAGTCGTTGTAATTTACCCAAGCGATGCAGTCTACTGGGCAAGTGTCGATCGCTTCTTGCACCAATTCTTCATCATCGCCATCTTGGGCGATTACTCTAGCGCGTCCGTAGTCTTCTTCTAAAAAAAACGTACTGCTAGCGGTATGGGCGCAATGTCCGCAACCGATACATACTGTCTCATCAACAAAAATTGCATTTTGGCGCAGTTCACCACCCAGTTCTGGCTCAAAGCCAGAGCGATCGCTCATTTCTGGCTCTGAGCTGGTAATGACAACAGCATGATCTGAGGATTTATCCATTCCAACGCTGTAGGACTAGGCGTACTGAGCCATCCTCGCGTACCTGCTGCTCAGCGAGGGAGAAACCTTGATTAGTTGACTCGCCCATGACTGTAGCGATCGCATAGCGCTGGGTTACCTTTCTTAAAAAGCTTTCCACCGTCCAAGGCTGTTGCCAGTACTGCATATCGGCAACTAGGGAATATTCGGAGCCATTCCACTGAAAACCCACATCATAGCCATTGTCTTGCTCGATTACCAGTGCAGCCTCGGCGGTCGCGCCCTGATGACCACGCATGGGTGATGCCCCTGATTTCCAGTTGACACCTAAATCAGTGAGAGCCTTCTGGAGTGGCTCTAGGCTACGAATTTGGGTTTTTACTTGGCTAAAATGTGACATAGGTTGTATCCTAACTTCGATCTAAACGGCAAATGGACGGAAATTTTGTATTTTAATCTGGTGAAACCTTGGACTTTTCTGTGTGTTATTACCACTGACTAAATCGGGAATCGCCCATGTCTGACACGCGATCGAGTTGCGTAGACGACTGAGATATGACTTGCTGCTGAGCAAAGTTGTCGGAGGTTAGCTCTCGATGAGCCACGATGCCGAGCTTTGCTTCGATCGCTGCTGTCACTTCAGCGCAACTAGAACCGACAATACCAGTCACGCGTTCTTCCACTCGACCATCTGGGTAGATAATAAATTCCAGAGTTTCCATGCTGGTTCTAGCTATTGAATTACTAGACAGTTTGACGCAAAGTTCCTATAAACGTCAAGAAGCCAACCCTGCAAAATTAACAAGCTTTTCTGATGCTTGTAATAGAGCGATCGCGATGTTTAGTAGGGATTTTCAGGTTTTTATTAATTAATTAAATTTATTTTAAATTTTTGGGATTTACCGAAACTGCCCCAAGACACTCCTTAAGGAATAGCGCAAAGATTGCGATGCTTTGTACCAAATGCCTTGATCTTCTGGAAATGGTTTAATGAAAAGGGAATTGTAGATCGAGGATTTGGGCGATCGCATAGGGACATACTGAAGGTAAGTCATGCAAATCAAGGGGTGTTTCTTTTAAAACTAAGTTAATCCCTTGGCGAAATCCTTTTTGAACCGCTTCATCAAGGTAAGGCTTTAAGCTGGGATTCTCTTGCAAAATTTCTAAAATTTCATCCCCTTATTGGGTTTGGTTTTTAATTTACTGTCGTCACACTTTCGTGAATCGGTATAATTGGGGCAAATTTTTGAACTTAGGCAAAAAAAGGAGCGACGCAAAGCATCGCTCCTTTTCTATTTAGGTCAATTAACCCATTTGGCGACGAAGAGCTTCTAGCTCCGCATCGATCGCTGCTCCGACCGTGGGCTTCTTAGCTGCATCCGATGGAGGCAAAGCTCCTTGAGGTGCAGGGCTGCTGGTCAGCATTTTGGCTTTGAGAGCCGCCAATTCATCGTCAACCCCACTTCCAGCTTCTAGCTGAGCAAACTGAGATTCGAGATTATCCATTCCAAGTTCGGCACTAGCTCCAGCTTTAGCCTCAGCTAGTAGGACGCGCTCTTCCATCCGCTCAAAAGTTGCTGCTGCGGAATTGGTATTGACCTTACCCAGCATATTATTGAGATTTTCTTGGGCTTTTGCCGATTGCAACCTTGCCTTAAGCATTTCTTTCTTGGTTTTTGCTTCAGAAATCTTGCCTTCGATCGCAATCAGATTTTTCTTGAGAGTATCTACTTGGGTTGTTTGTTGATCCAAACCAACCTTTAAAGTTGCCGCCGCATCAGCATGGGTTTTCTTGCGACTGAGGGCTTCCCTTGCTAGGTTTTCATCTCCCTTCTGGAGCGCTAGCATTGCCCGCTTTTCCCATTCCTGAGCTTGTGATGCGCTTTGATTATATTGTTGCTCTTGGCGCTTTAGAGCCGCCATTGATTGGGCAACAGCTTGGCGCAATTGCACCAAATCTTCTTGCATATCAATGATTGATTGCTCCAGAATTTTTTCTGGATCTTCAGCAGCCGTAACCATTGCATTTACATTGGACTTGACCACCATACCAATGCGATCGAGTAATCCCATAATCTTGTCCTTTGCGTTAGGGAGTAAATTGTCTACATACTATCATGAACAATAGAAAAGTATAGACGATACAAACCATCATCTATACTTTATTAGTCTATATAGCAGCTCCGGGATTTGAACCCGGGACCTACGGATTATGAGACCGTCGCTCTAACCACCTGAGCCAAGCTGCCGCGTTTCTTAATATAACATAGTCGGCGCAAATATTTTGCAATAAATTTTGTAATTTGGTAAGTAGCTAGGCATAAGTAAACTTAAAACCTAGAAGAGCATACCGCCCGCGCAGCGGGCGGTATGCTCTCTGGTTTTGTTTTTTAATTCTGCCTAGCTACTTATTACTTAGTCGGGGTTATTGGGTATCGATGTTGATTGCTTTGCCATAGCACATTGTCCCTTCGTGGTAGAACTCAATACACCAACCTGCTTGTGGATCGAAGATCCATGTATCCCAATCTTCTGCCACAATTTTCGAGAGCGTAAGTTTGACCTTATCCAAATCCATTTCTAGGATTGGTCGATGCGCTGAAGACCACACCACATTCACCATCGTATTGCTGAGTTGCTGAGCTTGGCAAAGTTCGCGAAAAGCCAGATCAACGCACTCGTTTTTGTGCCAATTCTTGTGCCAATTCTTGTGCCAACTCATACAGATGCTATCAGTTACTCTTTGCCAATCAATTTGCCCAAATTGCCAAGGAAATGATTGACTGAGCCATTGTTCGAGCTGTTTAGATCGGGCGTGGTCTGGCAAAAATACTTGGCATCGATCTAGGGGAATACCCAACGCGATCGCCAATTGTTGAGCCTCTTTGAGTTGCGATCGTTGACGAAACTCAGCCAGTTTTTGAGCTAATCTAGCTTGTCTTTCTGATGCTTCCATCTTTTTTGGATATTCATTTTGTAATTAGCTAAGCATAAGTAAACTTAAACCAAAGAAGAGTGGCGGCGCAAAGCGCCGCCACTCTTCTTTGGGGTTTTATTTCCTACGCAAACCTTACGGTGCTATATGTTCGATTGCACATGTTTGATTGCACATGTTCGATTGCATATTTGTATTGTGTATTTAATTGTGTATTTAATTGCACAATCGCATTCGGTCTCTGTGCCCAGTACATACTAAAATGTCTCTTAGAAGAAATTTCAGCATTTCTTAATCTCTATTCATTTCATAGTTAAATCCCTAGTCAAGACAAATCCAAGGTCAAAAAATCTATGGTCGCAACCCCTAACAATACAATCTCAGCTACTCCCGCTTTTTGTGAAGGCATTCAGTACTTTGGTGAACCGTTGGAGGGGTTCGACGAGCTAGGGCGTATTCCTGTGCTTAGTCCAGACAAATCTGGTGTGAGCGATCCGCGCGATCGCGCGGCAGTATTTCAAACCTTGCTTGCCGCTGATGCCTTGCGATATCTCACCTTACAGGTCACGGCTAGTAAAGCCTCAGGGCATCCAGGCGGATTTGCTAGCAGTGCAGAAGCTGTCGCTGCTTTTTATATGTTGGGTCACAAAAATATGCCCACCGAAGTGGGACATCATGCCCCTGGTTATTACAGTGCTATGTTTCTGGATCGCTCCCTTGAAGATATGGGCATTAGTACCGTGAACCAAATGCGCGATCGCTATCGCGAGAAACATGGCTTACTCGGTCATTTGTCGGGATATATTCCAGGAATTCTGGCTCCTGCGGGTCCTCTCGGACAGGGGCAACATTTTGCCATGGCTGCGGCGCTTTTGCACCGTGACAAGCTATTTCCCGTGACCATGGGTGATGGTGGCATGGGTGAACCCTATCCGATTAGTTCGATCGCCCATTTTCATACTGCCTATCCTGAAGTTACTAACTTTATTCCGATTCTGGTATGGAATGGTTTTAGTCAAGAGCATCACAGTATGGTTTCGACTAAGACCAATGCGGAAATGATTGCTTTCTGGCAAGGTAATGGCTTTGATGAAGTGATTTTGATCGATGCCAAAGATTTTGATGATCGCGATCAAGAAGGAGCCTATGTTGATAGTACGGCTTTTTCTCTAAAACAAAGGCTTGCTTTTACTGAGGCAGTGCTTGTCGGCGTGGATAAGGCGGCAAAATTTGCTTTTAGCGGCAAGCTGACTGTATTCATTATCAAGCAACTTAAAGGTGCAGGCGTTCACGCACGCGGCGCGAAATCCCATAACCTTTATGCCCATCACACCCTCGATAATATCGATATCGTTGCGGGTTTAAAGGCTCGCGCACTCAATCCTGAGGCTTGGCAAACCGTTCGTACCAATCTTGAATGGGCTGGCGGCGGTTCTTCTTCTAAAACAGCAGTAACAGAATCGGTATTACCTCTAATCGATTTGGGAACCTTGCCCTTAGAAGAATATGCGATCAATGAATCCAAGATTTCCACCACTGCCATGGGTCGCTTAGTCGGCTATGTCGGACAAACGGATAAGAGCTATATCGTAACTAATGCAGATGGAAATGAAGCTTCAGGAATTGCCAATATTAACCAAGCGCTGAAGATCAATCACCCCACTGTTGATGCGCTCTATAACCAAGAGCCGAATGGACAGGTTTACGAACCTCTGAGCGAAGATGCCTGTGCTGGTTTAGCCGTGGGCTTAGCGTTGATGGGTAGTCGGACGCTCTGGTGTTCCTACGAATCCTTTGCGATTAATGGACTTCCCATTTGGCAGACCGTCACTCAAGCTATGGCTGAGTTACGCCGCCCTACTCCTGCAACGGTTTGTCTATTTACCGCAGGGGCTTTAGAGCAGGGGCGTAACGGTTGGACGCACCAGCGCCCTGAAATTGAAGGCTACTTTGCCTCAATGATGCGTAATGGCAATATATTTCCCCTCTTCCCTCTCGATGCCAATAGTATTCAAGTTTGCTATGAATGGGCGCTAAAAGCGGTAAATAAAGGTGTGGTCATTACTGCTAGTAAATCGCCTTTACCAATCCGTACTAGTTTTGCACAAACCAGACAAGCTCTGGAAGATGGCGCAATTACCTTGCAAGAAATTGCAGGTAGTCAGAAGGTTGTCTTTGCTGTAATCGGCGATATGATGTTGCTCCCTGTATATGAAGCAGCACAGAAGCTTGCCGAACAAGGGATTGGTTCCAAGATTGTCTCGATTGTTAGCCCTCGCCGTCTCTATCGGGAAAGCGATGTGGCGTGGAATACTTGTTCTGAACCCGATGGGAAGTTCCTGAGCGATGCTGATTTTGAGGCTTTCTTTGCTGGTGATGCTCTGATTGGTGTGGTCGGCGGAGCTTCAGCCATGCTGGAACCTGTGATGCTGCGCAGTAATAGCAAGCGCGATGTGTTTGCATGGAAGCGAGGTGAGACAACGGCTTCAGCAGGTCAGTTGTTTGACTTTAATGGCATGAATGCTGAGGCGATCGCCAATCGTGCTAAACAGTTGCTTGGCTAATCTAATTAGCCCAATTCCCAAAATGGCAACGCCATTTTGGGAATTGGTATTACAGCAATTTTCGATCAAACGAACTACAATAAATTTTTTGAGAGTGTTGCGAAGCAACACTCTCAAAAAATTTATTGGTTTGGCTTTGAGCGCAAAGCGCTGTAAGTTATGGTTGCAGGTAGATTTTTTCAATTTCTGATGCAGGTAGGGGACGATTGAAGAAATAGCCTTGTCCGTATTGACATTGAACTTTTTGCAACCATTCCAACTGCTCTTTGGTCTCAATTCCTTCGGCAATTACAGATAGACCGAGTTGATTGCTGAGGGCGATGATCGTATCAACGACATGATAGTTTCGCCCTTCTGATTGAATTTGGCTTACAAACGAACGATCAATTTTGAGGCTATCGACGGGGAATCGATGGAGATAGCCGAGGGAAGAATATCCAGTTCCAAAATCGTCGATGCTGATCTGAATTTGGCGCGATCGCAGTTCTTTGGTAAGGGCGATCGCCGTTTCCGCATTGTCCATAATCGCGCTTTCGGTAATTTCCAGTTTGAGATTGGCGGGATTAACCGCAGTTTCTTCCAAAATGCGATCGATATCGGCAAGGAGGGTTGAGCAAGCGAATTGACGTACGGAAAGATTGATACTGATTGTGATCTCTGTCCATCCCATGAGATGCCAAGCGCGGAGTTGTTGGCAGGCTTGTTTAAAGACCAACATGCCCACAGGGACGATTAAGCCTGTAGTTTCCATACTGGGGATGAACTCGGCGGGGGATACCATGCCTCGTTCGGGATGTTTCCACCTTACTAGGGCTTCAAATCCTGCCAGTTTATTGGTTTGTAAATCGATGATGGGTTGGTAATAGAGAATAAACTCCTGTTGTTCTATCGCCCTTTGCAGATCGTTCTCAAGAATCAAGCGGTTAAACATCTCCAGATGCATCTGTCGATCAAAGATTTGATAGCTCTCCTTACCGCGTAATTTAGCTTGGTACATAGCCGTATCTGCATCTTGCAAAAGTTCTTCAGGCTGTTGATCCTTATTTCTACTCAGCGCAATCCCCATACAAACGGTAAGAAAGATTTCACAATTTGCGACTAAAAATGGTTGGGAAAAACTCTTAAAAATATTATGGATAAAAGCTTCAAGGCTCGAACGATCTTCAATCTGGTTGAGCAAAAAGCAAAATTCATCTTCACCCATCCTTGCCAACCTATAGCCATTCTGAAGATGTTGTTGTAAGCGGTGGGCGATCGCTTTGAGCAACTGATCGCCCACCGCATGACCAAAGGAACCATTGACCAACTTGAATTGATCGCAGTCGATATAGACCAAGGCAAGGGATGATTCTTCTGAGCGCAATCTTTGGCTTAATTGATCGATCAGCCATGTCCGACTGGGAAGTTTGGTGAGGGCATCTTCAAAAATCATCGCTTGCAACTGGGATGTGCGCTGTTGCACCATTGCTTCTAATTGGGTATTAAAAACCGCTAACTGCTGGTATTGCTGATGAATGCGAATCATCGATCGCACTCTGGCGGATAACTCTAAGCGATTGACTGGTTTACTAATAAAATCATCCGCTCCTGCAAACAAACATTGGGCAAGATCCTTTTTCCCCGTTAAAGCAGTGACCATAATAATGGGTACGGCTCGCCATTGAGGCATCGCTTTAATACATTTACAAACCTCAAAGCCATCCATTTCTGGCATCATCACATCTAGCAAAATTAGATCGGGTTCGACTGCGTCTAAACAGGCGATCGCATGTTTGCCATTAGCTGCGTAATGCAGTTGATAGTTATCACTTTTCTGTCCGAGTTCTTCACTAAAACTTAAGTGGGCTTCAATAACATCAAAATTGTCGGGTTCGTCGTCAACGACCAAAATAGATGGTTTGTTCATGGATGAGATGGGTTTGGGAGCTAAGATTTTGTTGTTAAGAGTCTATGGATAGTCGTTGCCAACTCTCTCAGTTTAACAGGCTTGCTTAAATATTCATTGGGTTCCTTTGCAAGATCGCGATCCGATTCTATTCCCAAATTATTTCCCAAGTTATTTCCTAATTCATTCATGGCAATTTCATTCACGGCAATTCCAGTCACCGCAGTTTCAGTCATGGCAATTATTGGTATGGTTTCTAAATTGGGAATCTGACGGATTTCCGAGATTGTCTCTAACCCGTCCATCTCTGGCATTTGGATCGCGATGAGAATTAAATCGGGGTCGGCTGATCCTGCTAAAGCGATCGCTTCCTGTCCACTTTTAGCGAGTAAAATATGGTAGCCTTTTGCCGATAGATAGCTGGAAATGGTCATAATGTTAGCTTCATTATCCTCCACTATCAAAATTAAGGGCGACGGTTCCTCTCCAATTTGACTAGATGGACTACCAATGGCTACAACAGATTCCACTGTTTCCGATTCTGAAGGTTCTTGGTAAGGAAGATCGATCATAAAGCAGCTACCTACACCCACTTCACTGGTCAATCCTACCATTCCCCCATGCATTTCTACGATGCTTTTGACCAAGGCAAGTCCCAAGCCTGTGCCCTGATATTGTCGATTGAGGGAGCTATCTATTTGAATGAATGGTTGAAATAGCTTTTGCATATTTTCGGGGGCGATCCCAATGCCTGTATCAATGATGGAAATGCGGATATACTGACTTATTTCTGATTTTTTTTCGTCATCATTTTCGTCATTTTTTTTGTTATTTTTTTCGGCTTTTGTGATGTGAAGTTCTTCTGAGAGGAGATTTGCTTCTGGATTTCTTTCTAGATTTCTCTCTGGATTTCTCTCTGGATTTCTCTCTGGTAATTGCAGGAAATTCACTTCTAGAGTGATATGTCCATTTTCAGGAGTAAACTTGACTGCATTATTGAGTAGATTAATCAGAACCTGCCGAATCCGACGCTCATCCGCCATTAAGTCAGGTAAGTGGTGATGAAATTTAGTTTCAATCTGGATGCGTTTTTTGAGAGCCTGTTGCTTGATAAAGGTAAGGCTGGACTGGCAGAGCGATTTGATGGATATTTGCGAATATTCCAATTCGATCTGTCCTGATTCGATTTTGGCAACATCGAGAACATCGTTAATTAGTTCTAGTAGGTGTGAGCCACTGCGCTCAATCGTCTGAAGTGCCTTGACTTGTGGTTCATGGATTTCCCCAAACACCCCATCCTGTAGTCCCTCGGTCATGCCTAAGATAGCATTTAGGGGAGTGCGGAGTTCGTGGCTCATGTTGGCGAGAAATTCATCCTTGAGATGGGTGGCGCGAGCGAGTTCTTCATTAGAGATAGCTAACTGTTGGTTCCGCTCTGTGAGTTTCTGTTCGGCAAGCTGCCGATCGCTGAGTTCCTGTTGCAATTGCTCAAATAGGCTTGCTTGCTGAATCGCTATGACTAACTGGTTGGCAATTTTTTGGAGCAAATTAATTTCCTCTTTTTCCCATTGCCTTGGGCGATCGCATTGATGGGCGACCAGCAGTCCCCAGATCGTCCCATTTTGAATGATGGGAACGGCTAGTCTGGCGATGACCTGTATCTCGGTTAGGAATTTTGCCAAGGTCGGGGTAAGCAATGCGGCTTCATGGTTGCGATCGCTTAGGATAAATACTCTCTCTTGGAGCGCTTGTTCGGGATTGGGCTCACCATTCTGGGGGGAATCCCGATCATCAGTAAAATCAGGGAAGATATCTTCAGGAAAGGTAATGTTAAGAATATTTTGCCATTGGGGTAAAACGGATTCCGCGATCGCTGAACCCGAACCATCGGGAAATACTCGATAGACCAGTACGCGATCGGCATTTAAACCTTGGCGAACTTCTTCAACGGTAGTTTTGAGGACTTCGTTTAACTGCAAAGTGGAACGCATCCGTTGGGTAATTCTTCCCAACAATTTTTCCTGCTCTGCCTGCTGTTGTAATCTGAGTTCTACTTCTTTGCGATCGCTAATATCTACAACTATGCAGACACATTCATCATCATTGAGCATGGCAACGCCGATGAGAACATGGATTGGATGTCCATCCTTGTGGTAGTAAATCTTTTCCCAAGGTTCGATCTCGCGACTCAGTTTCAGGTGTTGGATGGCATGGAGATCGGCAGCTAGGTATTCGAGGGGAGTGATATCCGACCAGTTGATACTTTTAGCGAGCAGATCCTCGCGGGTATAGCCCAGCATATCCAAGAAGCGATCGTTCGCATTGGTAATCTCGCCCTGAAAGTTGGTAAACATCATGCCGACAATGCTTGATTCAAAAATCCGCCGAAATCGAGTTTCACTCTCTTGCAAAGCAATTTCCGCTTGTTTGCGATCGGTTTCATCCCTCACGATGATCAGGGCTTCATTGTCATTAATCGGGATAATCCGTACTTCTTCAAACACCAGTCGATCGCGTTTATATAATTGATGCTGGTATACCTGCAATTCACCTGTCATGATCGCGCGATCGATGGTTTCTAGTTGCTTTTGCAATAAATCGGGAGATAGAATTTCCGATAGATGGTTTTGAATTGGTAGGAACTTCTTTTCGCGATCGTGGGAATTAATATATTCCAGACATTTACCATCTCTAGTAACTCGCAATAAGAGGTCGGGGATTGCCTCAATCATCGCCCGATTTTGAGCTTCACTACTGCGGAGTTCATCGCTGCGATCTGCAACCTTGCGTTCTAAGGACTGGTTCAGTTCTTGGAGGGCTAATTCGGCTTTTTGGCGCTTAATTAGTTCGTCTTGTAGTTGTTGATAAGTGACAACTTGTTTTTGCTCTAGTTCGATATTTCGAGTTGTTAATAAAGCTAATTTTTCTTCTTCTAGTCGGGCTACTTTTTTTTCTAAATACTCTGCCAAGCCATAGAGTTCAAGGGGATTGAGAGCTTGAAGGAGGCTCGTCTGGGTGACAATGCCCAGTAGTTCCCCCTGTTCCCCCACTACGGCTAAACGACCGATAAAGCGCTGTTCCATGAGCTGATGCACGAGCAACAGTGAATCTTCGGGCGTAACCGTAAACATCGGGCTACTCATGAGTGTCGAAGCGATCCAACTGGTCAGATTTAACCCCAAGGCTTGAAACTGGACAATATCGCGCTCGGTCAAAATGCCCACCGCAATTTGGTACGCTCCCGTGATCTTCTCCTGACTTTCCACAATCATGACGGAACTGACGGCATGGGTGGACATCATTTGTGCGATCGCTAACATGGAAGCATTGGGCTCAGCATAAACCACCTCTCTGGTCATGACCTCCTTCACCAGTCTTAACTTTAATAGGTCGAGGGGACGCGAAATTTGGCGCAAACTCTCATAGGTGACCAGTCCTATTAAGCGATCGCGGTCATCGACGATCGGCAAATGACGGATGTGATTTGTTTTTAGCAAGTTAATTGCTAAAAACAAATCCGTAAAGGCTGATTCCTTGAGGGTAAAGACATCGCGCACCATGACTTCTCGCATGGTCAAGCAATCTAACCTTTGCTGTTGTGCGCTGAGATGTACTACGTCTCGTTCGGTCATGATGCCCAGTAACCGATCGTTTTCGATTACCAACACACAACTAGCTCTTACCTCGATATGCAGTTGCTCTAGTTGGTTGCTTGCAGATTTGGTCGCAGCACATTTCGACCGTGCCTCACTCATCTGCGCGATCGCTGCCATCACTGTCATGTCGGGATTGACAATAATGGGATTCCGAATAATCGCCAACGCTAAGTCTAAGGGGGGATGAGGCGTGAACATAGGTGATTGTGGGGCTTTTGGACTCTGGGATCAACTCTGGGCGATCGGCAAAGAAATATTTATTGTTGTTTCCTGTTGGTAAATACTTGTTATGGAAAAATTCCCACCCGCTAATTCAACAATTTTCTTGACAATCCTCAAACCTAAACCAATGCCTTGTTGCTCGTAACTCTTCCGCTCGAATTGGATAAAAGCCCCAATTCTGGCAATCTGCTCCTCCGTCATACCCCTCCCTAGGTCTTGGATTGATAAGTTAAGCATTTCTCCTACAACTTTACTGCTGATTTTAATCATTGTCCCAAGTGAGGAGAATTTGAGAGCATTATCGATTAATTCATGGAGGACTGTCAAAAGATATCGGTATGACAGCACAATATCCGCGTCCTCAAGGGAAAATATGATATCTTCGACCCTCCCGCTATTTTTAGTATAGGATTTGATCAGGGTCTCAATGGCAGAAGCCGAAAATTTCGTATTAGTTGACTCAAAGGTTTGCTGCCGAATGGTGGATATTTCGAGCTCTAGATAGATCAGAAATTTTTTCGTTAAATTTTCTAAACGATGGGCTGATTCGTCGGCCCATCCCAACATCTCGCGGATTTCGGTTATATCCATGTTCTCCAGATCTTCCTTGAGCAGGTCGATAGTGCCGATAATACCGTTGAGAGGGGTATTTATTTCGTGGGACAACCGAGAGGCTAGATTTCCCCGTAGTTCATTGAGCGTGCTTTCAAGGATATTGATCGTATTTTCTTGAATAACTGATAGAGTTTGGATATCGTCATACTGGCGCTTGATTCTGAGCATCGAGTTTACCCTTGCCCGTAGTTCTAGACTGTTGATCGGTTTGCTGATGAAATCATCCGCTCCTGCATTCAGACAGTCGGCAAGATCAGATTTGGCACTTAGAGCTGTCACCATAATGATCGGGACGACTTTCCATTGTGGGATTGCCTTTATCCTTTTACAAACCTCAATGCCATCCATCTCTGGCATCATGACATCTAATAAAATGAGATCGGGTTGGAATTTTTCAAGACAAGAGATAGCATTTTTACCACTAGCTGCGTAATACAAATGGTAAGTTCGATCGCTCAAGAATGCCTCAAGTACGTCAAAATTATTCGGTTCATCATCAACAACTAAAATCGAAAATATATTTGCCATAACTTTACTTAGTTAGTGATTTAGAGGGGGCGATTTTAAAATAAGGATTGGGTAGCTTGGCACTGCCTATTCTTACTTTCTGAGTATCTAGATCTTTTAGGTTTAAACTCAAAGAATATGCCATATAGCCATATAGATCGCGTTCTTTAACCTTTCTATTTTTGTTTTTTCGATAGTTATCTAGTAATTATGATGAAACAAGTAGTTTTACTATAGGTTTTTACTATAAGTTTTTACTATAAAAAAATATATAGCAATCCTAAATGGTTTGTGGAAGCGCACCCCTTTGGGGTGCGCTTCCACAAACCCCAAAATCTACAAATGATTTAGGATAGCTATATAGCAATTCTAAATGAGTCGAGAGAGGTTTCGACTGCGTTCAGCCGTCTGTATATGTTGAATGAGCGTAGTCGAAACCCTGTTTTTCTCTTACAGCGCTTTACTCTCAAATCCAAACCCAGAAATTTTTTGCAAGTGTTGCGAAGCAACACTTGCAAAAAATTTCTGGTGGTTCTTTTGATCGAAAATTGCTGTAATACCAATTCACGAAAGTGTGACAACACTTTTGTGAATTAAAAACTAAACCTAGTAAGGGTTTTCAAGTTAAGAAATGGCGTAGCCATTTCTTAATACCAATTCCCAAAAGTGTGGCTACACTTTTGGGAATTGAAAACCAAACCCAGTAAGGGTTTTAAAATCACAAAATGGCTACGCCATTTTGTGATTTGGTATAACTTGGTATAAATGAAATAGGACTGCTATAACTAAAATCCAGATTGAAACCCCAGATTGAAAACCTTTGCTAGAGAGTGTAGCTTGCGCCACAGATTTTTGATTTTTATGGAGATTTATGATTTATGGAGAATTTTTGGCGAGGTAAGCCTCTAAATATGAGGCAACGGAAGGAAAAGATTGATCGATGTCGAGCATTAAGCGATCGCTATTTTCCAGTTGTCGATTATGGGCGGCTATTTCTAATTCACTACAAATATCAGAAAATACTTTAGCCCCAAGCATTCGGCTGATTCCTTTTAGGGTGTGAGAGGCATATTCTATCTGTGCGTGATCGGAGTCTGATACGGCTTGACGTAGGTTTTTTAATAAAACTGGACATTCTTCGTTTAAAAATAGATGGATCATTCGTTTCGGCAGAGCTAGAGAAACCTTCTCAATTTCCTGAAGGGCGCGTTCGTCAAATTCCATTGCCGTGGCGCTAGGTGGGGGCGGAGTCATTTCTTCGGGAACATTGCCCCAGCATTCCAACATCCTTTCTAAGGTGTCAAAGGAGATGGGTTTGCTGATATAGTCATCCATCCCCGCTGCTAAGCAAATTTCGCGATCGCCTTGCATAGCACTAGCCGTCATGGCGATTAGGGTGGGACGAGGGCAATTAGTAACTTGATTTTTGGATATTTCAGCCCACTCATGCACGATCCGACTAGCCGTTTCTAGCCCGTTTAAACGAGGCATTTGGACATCTAAAAACACAATATCAAAGGGATGATTTCTGAGGGCTTCCAATGCTTCTAAGCCATCATTAACAATGGTTGGGGTATATCCCATTTTGCTGAACATTGCTAAGACTAGCTCTTGATTAATCAAATTATCTTCGGCAACTAAAATATTGAGCGGTAACTTAGTGGTCAGGTTGTTATGTAGCCTCTTAGACTGACGGAGCCTTTGTCGTCCTTCTGTGGGCGATGCGATCGCTGGCGGCATAGCGTCGATCGCCGTAATGGGTAACACAAAAGAGAAGGTGGAACCATTGCCAAGGGAGCTTTCTGCCCAAATTCTGCCGCCCATCATTTGGACGAGTTTTTGACAAATGGCTAGTCCTAGCCCTGTGCCCCCATACTGGCGAGCTGTGGCGATCGAAGCTTGGGTAAAGGGCTGAAATAGTTTTTGGATTTGTTCTGGAGAGAGTCCGATGCCTGAATCCCGCACTTCAAAGAGTAGGGATAGTCTACTTTCATGCTGGAGAGATTCATTCTGAGATTCATTCTGAGATTCATTCAGGAGGGATACAGATAGTCTTACTTCTCCTTTAGGCGTAAATTTGACCGCATTGTTCGCTAAATTAAGGAGGATTTGGCGCAACCTGATCGGATCGCCGAGGATATAGGGGGGAGCCTTGCTATCGATGTGGTAAAGCAATCCGATGCCTTTACTTTCTGCGGCTTGGCTGAGGAGGGCGCAGGTATCGGCAATAATTTGCGTAATATCAAGGGGGATACTTTCTAGCAAAAGCTGCTGGGATTCGAGTTTAGAGAAATCCAGAATATCGTTAATGACGGTTAGCAGTATTTCGCCACTGGTTTGAATTGATTGGACAAAACGATTTTGTTCTCGATCAAGGGTAGTCGTTGCTAATAGCTCGGTCATCCCCAGTACTCCATTAATTGGGGTACGGATTTCATGACTCATCATAGCTAGGAATTCTGATTTAACTCTTAGGGCTGCTTCTGCTACCTCCTTAGCTTTTTGCAGATTGTTTTCGTACTGTTTGCGATCGGTAATGTCTCGAAATCGCCAAACAAATCCCCAAAACTTGCCAGTGGGAGAAGTGACAGAACTACTAAAATATTCATAGGTCAGTCCATCATTGATCAGTTCTCCATGGGTAACGCGATCGGGGGAATCGTAGGTATCCTCTAGGATTTGGGTGATGGGTTGAGGGAAGTGAGATTTTTGGAGGAGCGGAAGCAGCAGTAAATTTTCATTATTAGCCTTGATTGTGATGGGTTTAACGCCCCATATTTCACACATTTTTTGATTGTAGGCGACTAAACGTCCCTGTTCGTCCGCTGCAATCACCCCTTCTAAGCTTGCCTCAAGTTGGGCATGGACTAGGGCATTGGCTCGCTCTAGGCGATCCTGTTGTTCTTTAATCCGTAACATCGATCGCACTCTCGCTTGAAACTCTTGCGAGTTTAAGGGCTTGCTGATGAAGTCATTTGCCCCCGCATTCAAACATTTGGCAATGTCCTCTTTCGAGATAAGGGCTGTAACCATAATGATGGGAACATTGTTCCACTTCGGTATCGCCTTAATCCTTTGACAGACCTCAATACCATCTATTCCTGGCATCATCACATCTAGAAGGATTAGATCGGGCTTAAATGTATCTAGGTGAGCGATCGCATCTTGACCATTAGGCGCATAGTGCAATTGATAGTTGTGATCTCTCAGAAAAGTTTCAATCACATCAAAATTATCCGCTTCGTCGTCAATGATTAAAACAGATGCTAGATTCATTGCCTATCTACTGGTTGCTCTACTGGTTGCTCTAAAAGTTGATCTACTGGTTGCTCTAAAAGTTGATGAATAGTGGCTGCCAACTGCTTTAGCTTAACAGGTTTATGGATATATTCAGTTGCACCTGCGGTGATACAGCGATCGCGATCCTCTGGCATGGCTAAAGCGGTTAGAGCCACGATCGGAGTATTCATTAGGCTAGGGATCTGGCGGATTTGCTGGATCGAATCTAATCCATCCATGACAGGCATTTGGATATCCATGATAATTAAATTTGGTTTTTCTGACTGGGCTAGGGCGATCGCTTCTTCACCATTATGGGCTGTGACAAAGCGATAGCCTTTTGTACTCAGATAGCTAACCATAGTCATAATATTTGCTTCATTGTCTTCCGCTAATAAAATCAAGGGGATGGGAGATGATTCAGAAAAGCTAAAGGGATTTTGAGCAAATTTTGTACTGGTTGGTAACGAATTTAGCTCAATCAAGTCTCGATTTTCGTCCACACATGGTAGCTCAATGGTAAAGCGGCTGCCAACTCCGACTTCACTACTCAAACTAACTACGCCTCCATGGAGCTCTACCACCCGTTTGACTAGGGCGAGCCCCAAACCCGTGCCCTGATATTGCCGATTGAGGGCGCTATCGATTTGAATGAATGGTTGAAATAGTTTTTTAATGTTTTCGGACGAGATGCCTATACCCGTATCAATTACAGATATTTGGAGGAAGCTTTGGGGAGATTCTTGAGGAGCGTTAATCTTGTCCTTCCTTGTGACCTCAAGGGTGAGACTGCCTCCGTCGGGAGTGAACTTGACCGCATTGTTGAGCAGATTGATTAAGACTTGGCGAATACGTCGTTCATCTACGAGGAGGTCAGGCAGATGCGGAGGCATTTGGATCTCTACCTGAATGGATTTTCTTAATGCTTGTTGTTTAATAAAGGCAAGGCTCGCGTGAAATAGGTTAGCGACATTGCAGGGGGCGATATCTAAGGTAACCTGTCCCGATTCAATTTTAGAAACATCAAGAATGTCATTAATTAACTCTAATAGATGGATCCCACTGCGTTCGATTAGTTGAACGGCCCTAGTTTGCTCGCTATTGATCTTGCCGAAAATTTCATCCTGAAGAGATTCGGACATACCCAAAATCGCGTTAAGTGGGGTTCTTAGCTCATGGCTCATATTGGCAAGGAATTCATCCTTGAGTTTCGTGGCGTGGGATAGCTCTTCATTGGTTCTGACTAGAAGCTCTTCTGCTTGTTTGCGATCGCTAATATCGTAATTAATACCAATCATTCGCTGAACTTGCCCTTGCTCATCTCGCTGGGCAAGGGCATAGGCTTGGATATGTCTAATGCTGCCGTCTTTGCGCAGCAATCGAAACTCCATATCAAAATCTCGTTCGCCTCTGACAGCCTGTTGGATTCGAGCGATACTGGCTTCTAAATCATCGGGATGAAGGCTATCGGCCCAGTCTTTAAAAGAACCAGAAAAGTCTGAGGTGCTGACACCATAAAGCTCGTGCATCCGTGCATCCCAGATTAAGCGATCGCTGGATAGATCCCATTCCCAGATCCCAATCTGAGCTGATTTAATGGCTAGCTCCAAGCGATACGACATGCTTTGGAGTTCCGATTCGGCGAGTTTGAGGCAGCTAATATCTTGGATGCTAGACCAGACAAGGATCTCTCCTTTTTGATAAATGAGCAATCCATTTAAAATTACGGGAACTAAATGCCCATCTCGATGAATATATTCCTTCTCATAGGGACCATAGCGCCCTTCTTGATAGATTTTTTGCAATTGTTCCGCTTCGAGATCGGCATATTTCGGTGGGGTGATATCCCAGTAGGAGAGTTGCAGAATCTCCTCGACACTATATCCTAAGATGGCAGCAAAAGCTTTGTTAACATAGATGAGCTTGCCATCTGTGTTACAGCTAGCGAGTCCAATGGGAAACTCCTCGATCAGTTGGCGGTTAAAGGCTTCGCTTTCTGCGAGGGCTTGCTCAGCAAGTTTGCGATCGGTAATATCTTGATAAATGCCTAAAACCCCAATCACTTCATTCTGCAAATTCCGTAAAGGCACTTTATTGGTCTCAACCCAAGCAACTTCTCCATCTGCCTTATATTGGGTCTCAATGATATTGAGTTTGGGTATGCCTGAGTCGATGACTTGGCGATCGTCATCGATAAATTTCTTGGCTTCGGTCTGACTCCAAGGCAGATCGAACTCGGTCTTACCGATAATTTCGCTAGATGATGCGAGTCCCGCACTATTGGCAAAGTTTTGGTTGCAGCCTAAGTAAACAGACTGACAATCTTTCCAAAATACAAATAGAGGGAAAGTATTGAGTACGGTTTGGAGAAATATTTGGGATTCATGTAATGCTTTATCCGCTTTTTTGCGCTCGGTTACATCCCTAAAAATACCCCTTGTGGCGATCGCTTCCCCATTCTCCCACTGACAATTTACATTTCCCTCGACGTTGATGACTCTACCATCCTTCGCCAAGAATCTAGTTTCAAGCCCGAAACACTGATTCCCATCAAAAAGGTTATTCATGGCTGTTTGACAATGGCACAAATCATCGGGATGAATGATCTGAAAAATGGATAGATTCTCTAATTCGCGATCGTCATAGCCTAAGGTTCTTTTCCAAGCCTGATTTACTAACAGGATTTTACCGTCAGGGGCTACACTCTGGATCAGATCGGTGGCATTGTCAAAGAAATCCCTTAGTTGTGATTCACGTTCTAATAGTTCTTGAGTGCGAATTGCGACTCTAGCTTCGAGGGTTTGATTGAGTTTTAAGATGTCAGCTTCAGATTTTTTGCGATCGCTAATATCAGTAATCGTGCCAATATATCCTGTAACCCGACCTTCCCCATCAAACTCAGCATTTGATTGTCCAAATACCCATTTAATGCTGCTATCCGATCGCAGAAATCGATATTCAAGGTGAAAAGGACGATTTTCTTGAGTAGAGCGATACCACTCATCGGCAACCTTGTCTCGATCTTCGGGATGCAAGGCCTGAGCCCAGCCTTCTCCCATCGCCGCGCTGGCAGTAATTCCCGCGATTTGACACCAGCATTCATTGACGTATGTGCATTTGCCTAAGGGATCGGCATGGAAAATCCCCACGGGGGCGGCGGCAGCAAGGGTGGCATAACGTTGTTCGCTTGCTTTGAGGAGGGCTTCGGCCTGTTTGCGTTCTTGGATCTCTAATTCTAAGGATTGGTTGGCGGCCTGTAATTTAGCAGTACGTTCATGCACACGACGTTCTAAATTTTCGTGAGTAAGCAGTAAAGATAACTCCACTTGCTTTATTAGCGTAATATCATGCATCAAACCCACGCGAATCCGTCTTGTCCCATCTTCAATAAAAGACTGAGATAGCAACATAGAAGCTTCGCTACCATCTCGCTTCGTGATGGAGATTTCCGCATCTGAAAACCACTCGTATTCTACAGGGAGCAGGGGATGGGAATTGACGGGAAGAATCTGCTCTATGAGTTGGGGCTGCCCTAGGGATTCAATTGATTGTCCGATGAGATTCTCTTGACCTAAGTTGCAGAGCGATCGGAGCGCTTCATTGACAAATAATAATTTTCCTTCTTCGTCGATAATATAAGCGCTATCCTTGACCTGTTCCATCGCATGACTGAGTAGCCTGAGTTGCTGTTCCGATTTCTGGCGGGCAAGGGTTTTGCTAACAGTTACTGGTAATACTTTTAGATAGTTACGTTCGGGATCTTTGATCAAGTAATCAGAAGCCCCCTCGTTCATTAAGGTGGCGGCAATTTCCTCATCACCACTGCCCGTCGAAATAATAAATGGGCAATTTAGCTCTCTTAAAAGTGGGAATAACTCATTGGAAAAGCCATCCCCCAAGTTATAATCTAAAATCGCAACTTCAAAGGACTGTTGATTGAGAAGTTTAAGGGCTTCGGATAGCGAACTTGCAATGGTATAGTCGTAGGATAATCCTGATTTTTTGACATAGCGCGTAAAGGCAAGTTGATCGATCGGATCGTTCTCCACCAGTAAAATCTTAGTTTGGTCTGAATTATGTGGGGATGGGGGAATCATGGTAGGGACTTTTTAGCATCAGGTAATTGATGGAGAAGACGGCTTGATCGGTGATGAGGCTAGGGTATGAAAGACGATACTTCGTTTAAACACCAATATTGATAGATTATTTGTAGTTTTTCGACAAAATTAATATATTTGAAAGGTTTGACAAAATAGCCTGCCACACTCAATTGAAAACCTGTAAGGCGATCTTCCTCTTCTTGAGATGTTGTTAAAATGACGACAGGAATTTTGCACCATTCGGGGTTGCTTTTGACGATCTTCAGAAACTCCAGTCCGTTCATGCGCGGCATATGTAGATCTGAGATAATGAGGGCGGGGGTGGGATTGCTGGGCTGGGACAAAAATTCTAGGGCTTCTTCACCGTTATAGCAGATAGAAAGGGGATTCTTGGCATTGATATCTCTAAACCCCCTCTGTAAAGTCATTATATCTAGCGGGTCGTCTTCTATTAGCAAAATTGGATCACAGATTTTCATGCTTGTCTGCCTTAGATAGGGACGGTTCATCGTTTCTACATATTGGTAGCGTAAAGTAAAATGTGCTTCCTTGCATAATTTTTGAGGTTACCCAAATATGACCGCCGTAGATTTCGACAATTTTTTTAGCGATCGCTAAACCGACTCCCGTACTCTCAGGTTGGTCGCTGGGATTTAAGGCTTGGAAAATCTGAAAAATCCTATTAAAGTATTTCGCCTCAATTCCTATACCTGTATCGCTAACATAAAATTCCCAAAAACCCCTTGTCTCATAATACCCAATATGAATTTCTCCCTCACTCTTGCCCATATATTTAATGGCATTGCCAATTAAATTCTGAAATAATTGCTGTATTCTGGTGGTGTCAGCGAGTATTTGTGGTAATTGGCGATCGATTTGGATTTTAATTCCCGCAGGAGGTGTAATGAATTCAATTACGCCTAGGACAACTTGATGGAGATCAATCGAGATTTTTTCTTCCCGCAGGCGACCGATGCGGGAATATTGCAAGACACCATCAATCAACTCGCCCATGCGACGGACTCTTCCCCCGATTAATCCCAATACTTTCTTGCCTTCCTCATCAAGGCGATCGGCATAATCTTCAATAATCCAGTCAGATAAGGAAGCGATGCCCCGTAAAGGTGCTTTGAGATCATGCGATACGATATGGGCGAAGTCTTTGAGCTCTTGATTAACCGATGCCAGCTCTTGCATCAGTTGTTGCTGCTGTAACTCGTGGCGCTTGCGTTCGATCGCATGGAGGATCGATCTTTCCAGCAGTAGGGGATTGAGGAATTTACCCTTAATTAAATAGTCAGAAGCACCTGCGCTCATGGCTTGGCGATCGACCTGACTATCACCAACACCCGTCAGGAGGATGATCGGTTTATTGCATCCCCGACTAATCGCTTCCTGCATTAGTTCTAACCCATTCTCTTTGCCGAGTCGATAGTCTAATAGATAGGCTGCATGGCGATTCTCGGCAATTTTCGCTAATCCGTCTCGATAGTTGCTGCTCCAGTCGAGTTTAAACTCCAATTGTTCGGATTCGCTTAAAAAATCGCGAGTTAAAAGATAATCATCCTCATCGTCATCAATTAAAAGGATAGGACAAATTTCTGAAGCCATAGTTTTATCTCCAGTTTTATCTCCAGTCTTATCTTCAGTTTTATCTTCAGTCTTACCATGGGCGACTGGAACCCTATGGGCTCTTGGTTGGCAAATCGATGCTAGAGGCTCTATCGGGTAATTCGACAATCTCAAACCAGTAAGTCCCTAAGGTTCTCATGATCTTGACCATTGACTCAAAGACCACAGGTTTGGCAATGAATGAACTCACTCCTAAATCATAGGTTTGCAGAATATCTTCTTCAGCCTTCGATGTTGTCAAGACGACGATGGGAATTTGGCGCAGATTAGGATTGGACTTGATTTCTTTTAATGCTTCTCGCCCATCCTTGCGCGGCATATTCAAATCTAGCAAGATTAAATTTGGTCGAGGGGCACTTTGGGGATCGCAATATTTACCTTGGTGCAGTAGATAGTCCATCAATTCTTCGCCATCTCCTACAAAATAGAGATCGTTAGCTAAGCGATTTTCTTCTAAAGCCTCCTGCATCAACAGGCGATCGTCTTCGTCATCTTCTGCTACTAAGATTATGATGGGGGTTCCTTTGTTGGGCATAATCTTAACGAGCTCCGACGGCTTGGTGGATAGGTATGGTAAAAATGAAAACTGAACCGTGATCGAGCTGACTTTGAGCTGTAATCGTACCGCCATGACGTTCTACAATTTTACGACAGATCGCTAACCCAATACCAGTTCCTTCATAATCTTTTCGTCCGTAAAGGCGTTGAAAAATTTGGAAAATCCTTTCTACGTATTTCTCCTCAAAGCCAATCCCATTATCGATAATCCTCACTTCACACCAGTCTTGATTGTCGCTGTGATAAATTCGCGATCGCACTTGAATGAACGGCTGGACGCTATCTTTGTGGAATTTAAGGGCATTGCTTAATAGGTTTTGTAAAATCTGGCGCATTTGCAGGGCATCGGCATCGACAACAGGTAATGGATCGCATTCAACCATGGCTCCTGTTTTTTCAAGGCGTATTTCGAGGTCGGATAGGACTTCTTGCAAAATGACACTTAAATTTACGGGTTCAAAGGGCTTGGCCTGAGTTGTCACGCGAGAAAAGATGAGGAGATCATCAATGAGTATTTGGGCGCGACTTGCGGCATTCAGCATTCTCGCTAGATAGTCTTGACCTTTATCGCTTAGGGATTCTTCACAGGTAGACTTGAGGCGATCGCCAAAGGCTTGGACTTTTCGTAACGGCTCCTGTAGGTCGTGGGAGGCAACATGGGCAAAATCCTGCAATTCTCGGTTGCTGGTTTCCAATCTTTCGGTCAAGTTATGTAATTCGGTAAGAGTCTTGAGGCGTTCCTTAACTTCTATTCTTAGTTCATTTTCCGTCTCTTTGAGGGGAGTAATATCCGTCCGAATGGCAAGATACTGATAGGGTTTCCCATGATCGTTGAGAAAGGGAACAATTGTGGTGTCAACCCAGTAAAATGAGCCATTTTTAGCACGATTTTTGATTTCTGCTCGCCAAATGCGCCCTTGCGAAATCTCTTGCCACATCTCTCTAAAGAACTCGCGGGGATGATATCCAGAGTTGAGCATGTGGTGATTCTGACCGATGAGTTCGTGGCGATCGTATTGAGAGATTTCACAGAACTTATCGTTAACAAATGTAATCGTCCCTTGAACATCGGTAATTGCCACGATCGCCGTGCGATCCAAGGCATCGGTAATGTCTTTTGCCTGCTTTGCGGCTTTTTTGCGTTCGGTAATATCCTGAGCGACGATCAGAAATCCTGTAATTTCGTCGTGATCGCTCTGCATGGCGACAATCGATATTAAAACAGGAAAGCGATCGCCATTTTTGCGAATATAAGTCCATTCCTGTTCTATAACTTGCCCCAATCTTGCCTTGGCGACTAATACATCAAATTCTGAACCTATGGGCTGATTTAACTCCGTTGATAGTTGTTGGGATAGTTGTGGCGATCGCTGGTTAATTTCATGGCGATCGTGGAAAATCGTCGCTTTCTCCCCAAGGATTTCCGTTGCTGCATATCCCAACATTGCCTCGGCTCCTGCATTGAAGGATTGAATTGTGCCCTGCAAGTCGGTGGCGATAACGGCAAAATTAATACTATTAAAGATCGCTTGTTGAAACATCAAGGCTTTGGATAGTTGCGCTTCTGAGGTCTTGCGAATGGCATTACTATGCCTCAATTCCAATTGACTAATAATAAGACGGCTCAGAGCGGTTAACCGTTCGATCTGTAGAGGGGTGAGGTGGCGGGGTTCGAGATCGATGACACATAATGTGCCCAGTGTAAAATTATCGGGGGTTTTTAGTGGTATGCCAGTATAAAAACGAATCTGGGGAGCGTTGACGACTAAGGGATTGTCTGCGAAGCGGCTATCTTGGGTAGCATCGGGAACCGTGAGAATTGCATTATCGGCAACGACATGACCGCAAAAGGATAGATCTCTGGAGGTTTCCGAGGTCTCTATCCCAATTTTTGCCTTGAACCACTGCCGATCACGATCGATTAAGGAGATTAAGGCGATCGGCGTACCGCAAATATCGGCAGCAATTTGGGTCAAATCGTCATACTCTTGTTCTGGTAAGGTATCGAGGATTTGATAGCGGTCAAGGGCAACTTGGCGCTCTTTTTCGTTGGCGGGGATTGTAGGTATCTGCATAACAAGACAATACCTAATAATTTAACGAATTTAGCGAATTTAGCGAATTTAGCGAGGTCTAACCAGAAAAGAGGGCAAATCGACTTTGGAGGTTGGACGAGGCGATCGCAATGGGGCGGTTTCGGGAAATGCGTCGAGCGATCGCGTACCTCGGTAGGTGGGTTCGGATTCGGCAATGGGGTGTTGGGTTAACTGTTTGGCTGGTTTCTCAGCTAGTAAACGATCTAACGCACCGCTGAGTTGTAGGGCGTGATGCTGGTGGCGAACGGACTGCTCTTTCCAATGCTGAATTGCGGCTTCATACTCCGATGTTTTTGATGCTTGTTGCAGGACTTGGTTTTGGAGGTCTTCGATCTGCTGTTCTAATTCTTGGACTCTAGTGAGATCGCTGACATATTCATTTTCCAGTCCCCGCAAGGATTGTTGCAATTGGGCGCGATTGGAAAGATGTTGAATTAGTTCTTCCTCAAATTGATCGCGCTGAGACTTTACCTCCGATAACTTAATCTGAGCAATTTCAATGGTTTTGGTGGATTCTCTCAGGAGCGATTGGCTAGTTTCTAGCTCTTTAGTGAGGGTTTGCTGGGAGATATCGAGGGCGGTGTTCTGACATTGGAGTTGATGAATTAACTCGTTTTTGTCGCTAATTTCCTTTAGGTGTTGCTGCGTAATTTTCTGAGTCTCGATTTCGATGGCTAGGGCTAAACGATGTTGAAATTCTTCCTCAAGTTGCAAAACATGAACGGCTAAGCGATCGCTGAGATCGCGATCATCGGATATTGGGGCAGAGGCTGGGAGCTGAGAAATTTGATTTTGCAGTTGGGTAATTTGGTTCGTGAGCGTGGCGATTTGGCGATCGCGATCGTTGGTAACGCTAATAATTTCCTGTTCTAGCTGATCGACATACTCACATTCAAACTGATGTTGTGCTTTTAGAGTCTCTAGCTCTGTATGGAGGCGATCGCGCTCAGTTGTTAACTCAGTCATTAACTCAGTTATTAACAATGCTTTTTCGGCTTTTTCGGTAGATGCAGCATTAGTCTGGGAATTATTAGTCTGGGAATTATTAGTCTGGGAATTATTAGTCTGGGCATTCTGATGATCGGTCGTTTCTGCTGACCAATCGTCTGCAAACGCATCAATACTATCTAGACTATCTAGATCGAGATCTTCAAAATTATTTAGCAACATATTGGCAACTTTGGCGATCGCTTTTTCTTTAGGCTTTACGTCTTTTAAGAGCGCGTCAAGTTCGTCATCATCATTAACGGGTACTGCCTGAACCGAAACTTCTCGTAGAGCTGCTTCACGTTTCATATCACTCACGGATAACCTCACCCACAATACCGAGGTATTTTTACAAGTCAAACATTAACAGACTTTGCCAAGTTTGCAAGTTTTTTTCTGAGCAATTCCGCGTAATTATTATGGCTTGCGGGATTATGGCTTGCGGGGAAGATTGCGAACAAAAGTTTGGATTTCTTTATAGGGACTTTGGGCGACTATTTCCTTATCAGTCTTCTTGAGGACAGTTTTGTCAGGTAATTTTTTATTCTCAAATTGCTTACTCACAATGACCGCGGGAATAGTATTGTCAATTACATCTACATCACAGCGCACAGTAAAGGCGGGTATTTTGGCATTGGTTCTTTCATTGACATAGTCGCCGTCCCGAAAATTAAAACAGTTGATCTGGACAACCGTCTTTACTTCCGCAACTGAGTTGGCATAGAGTTCACCTAATGCGGCTCGATCTTCTGGCAGAAATTCACTCTTGTTGTCGGCTCGTTTATAGACAAAAATCACTTTCCCTTTAATATAAGGCTGCTCTACTTCTTTTACGGGTGGCGCAAGAGCGGCAAATTTGTCACTTTGGGATTCCAACTCGTCTAAGGCTTTTTTCTTTGCTTGCTCCGCTTGAGCATTTTTCTCTGCCAGCTCTTTGTCAAGCTTTGCCTTAGCGATTTCTTCAGGTGATTGGCAACCTGAAACGATAGTTACACAAAATAGGGAGATTACTAATAACCATTGGTATGGGGCATTTGGGAGAGACATTTTCATAGGTTTCTCTAGAAATAATTAAAATCTTGGGTTTTTGACGGGGATTTGGATGAGGAATTTGCTGCCCTGAGACTGATTGGAGTCAAACCAAATTTTGCCACCATGCCTTTCCGTCACAATCTGATAGCTAATCGCCAACCCCAAACCAGTTCCTTTGCCTACGGTTTTGGTGGTAAAAAATGGATCGAATATCTTAGAGCGAATTTCTTCGGGAATGCCGATGCCATTGTCGGAAATAGCGATCGCGATTTGGTTATTATCAATTTGACGCGAATGAATCCAGATGGTGTTTGGTTTGTTAGAAATTTCTGGAAATGAATAGCCTTGATTGCTGGCTTCTAGGGCATCGATCGCATTGGTCAAAAGATTCATAAATACTTGATTGAGAGAGCCTGCATCACATTCAATTAGAGGTAACGTACCGTAATCCTTGAGCACCTGAATGGCAGGACGCTTTTCTGTGGCGTTCAGCCGATGTTGCAAAATCACTAAAGCGCTGTCAATGCCTTGATGAATATCTACTGCTTTTAATTCTGCCTCATCCAAGCGCGAAAAACTCCGTAAGGATAACACGATCGCCCGAATGCGATCGGTTCCAATTTTCATGGACTGAAGCATTTTACTCAGATCCTCCTGTAAAAAGTCTAACTCCAGATCGGCTAGTTCGGTATCGAGGGAAGCGGGTGGATGCGGATAGTATTTTTGGTAAATTTTTAAAGCAGCTAATAAACCTTGAATATACTCGGAAACATGGGATAGATTCCCATGAATAAAACTAACTGGATTATTAATTTCATGGGCAATTCCAGCGACCATCTGCCCCAAAGCCGACATTTTCTCACTCTGAAACATTTGTAGTTGGGTTTGCTTTAGGGTCTGTAGCGTTTGGTTTAGCGTTGAATTCTTTTTGTGCAACTCTTCTGTTCTCTCCTGTACGCGAAATTCCAGATTTTCATTGCTGCGAGCCAATTCTGCAAAGGCTAAGCGCAATTTCATTTCAGCATTTGTGCGCTCGGAGATAGTTGCGGTCAGTATGAGAATGGTGAAGGTAATTACGCCAATAAAGGATTGCAGTTGCATTAAAGACTGATTGATATCTAGTGTTGCAAAGGCTCCCTTGCCGTTAACGGTGGCAACCACAGCGATCGCAGCAACCACAAAGGTTAAAAGGGTTGCCCCAAACTGTCCCAGTCGAAAGGTAGCCCATAATAAAATGGGGATTAATAGATACTCCAAATGATAGCCATCGCCAAAGGCAATTTTGCCAATGAGAACGACCAAAATTAGTAGAATTAAAGGCTCTACGATCGCCTTGAATCTTAAAAACCATAGTCTCTTTGCCGAGGGCGGCATAATTGGTGAGTCGATATCGCGATCGGGCTCAATAAATAACCACGGCAAGTTGGGATAGTGATTGGTTTGGAGCCACCTTCCACAACTAAGTAGAATCGGAGTCACGATAAAAATTCCTGAAATGTTAGAAATCCACCAAGTTAACCAAACCGAGCTATAGCTCGTCCAAGCTAGCTTATTACTTAATACTAGGCAAAGTACGCCAACTGTGGCGTTGATGATCGGAGCAATCGCGCCAGTTAAAAATAGAAACTTGAATACATCGGTAATCCTTTCTAAGGGATAGCGATATTTTGTCGATCTTCGCAGTAGAAAAGCTCCTAGTAGAGTGCCCAAAGTTGTACCGATCGCAATTCCGATTACGGGGATGCTGGAAGTGATGATCGATAGAATATTGGTGGCATCGCGGAATGCCCAAAAGTTAGCAAGAAATGAACCTAAAAAAACACCATACCCAATCCAGTTGCCAAATAGGAGAACTGCACCCACGGCAAGGCCATCGGGAGGCCAGACTGGTGTCACAGACTGGGGCGTAGAGGCAAGGTTCCGCGCAATTTCCGCCGTGCCATAATAGGCGATCGCTAAAATGAGGATGGCGACTAGTTGTTTTTGGGTATAGGTAAATAGAGGAATTTTTTGCTGAACCATGGTTTTTTACTGACTGTTGACATCAATATTGTTTTATTGTTTTCTAAATTGTTTTTAAACTTAGATAGCTCCCCCTAAATACCCCATATATCTGATATCAACTAGATGCAAAAAGCCATTTAATGCTCTAAATTAATCCTCTAAATCGGTCGAAACGGGAAGCTTAAAGCAATATGGACATAAAATATCGTAAAATACGCTGGATGTCAGTAAAATGACATGCTTGTAATTTAAATTTAACTTAAATAATACATTACTTAATATATATCCTATATATAATTCTTTTGTGTTTTATATTAGCGACTTTTATGGGTTATTCTCTGGCTTTTTGGTTAAGGTTGTTTGAGGGGCAAGGCAGTTTTCCTTGCATGATTTAATTGTCAATATAAAATCTATCCGTTTTTCTATCTGTTTTTCTATCTGTTTGTTAGAGCAAGGATAGTTTCTCAGTTTGATATCTTAATACCAATTTCCCAAATGGCAACGCCATTTGGGAAATCTCAAAACCTTACTGGGTTTGTTTTCTAATTCACTGAAGTGAGCCAACACTTCAGTGAATTGGTATTATGTAATTGAGGTGTGATGGAGGTAAAAGCAATGGCAAATATATCTGGAGCTTGGTTGGGAACTTATTGGCAATGGGGTTTACCAACAAGATTTGAGGTTGAGTTTATCCAAAGTGGGAACTCTTTGACGGGCAATATTTTAGATGATGGCAGTTTAGGTGAAGCGATCGTCAATGGTGAGGTGATTGGTCGTAGCGTTAGTTTTACCAAAAAATATTATTCCCATAACTACATAATCAACTATTTCGGAACAATTAATCAAGAAGAGAATTTGATTTCAGGTGAATGGAAAATCGATGCATTTATTGGAGATTCAGGTGCTTGGGAATTAAAACGCAATTATTCTGATTTAAATAAAGAACTTAGCGATAATCTTCAATCCCAAATCCCTTTTTTAACTTATGTTAGCTAAGAGTCCATAAGCTATAGCTACAGTCACTTGACTGAGGACAAATCAAACCCCAAGAATTGACTGGCGGCGCGAAGCGCCGCCAGTCAATTCTTGGGGTTTATACCAATTCACGAAAGTGTGACAACACTTTCGCGAATTAAACGCCAAACCCAAATTTTCGATCAAAAGAACCACAATAAACTTTTTGAAAGTGTTGCAAAGCAACACTTTCAAAAAGTTTATTGGTTTGGATTTGAGCGCAAAGCGCTGTAAGAGACTTGCTATTAATTAAAGTACCTGTGGCTTCGACTCCGCTCAGCTAAGGTTGGCTAAGCGGAGTCGAAGCTAAAATGTAATTTACATTGCTCCTAATGCCTTTAATAAGGCGGCAAACTTGATTGTAGTTTCACTTTGCTCGTTCTCCACCTGCGAATTTGCGACAATTCCTGCACCAGCAAAAATCCTCGCCCGATCGCCTTGAATATATCCCGATCGAATTCCCACGCCAAAGGTACCTTCTCCATTGCCATTTAGCCAACCGATTGGAGCTGCATACCAACCGCGATCGCAGGCTTCCCATTGCTGCATAAAGCAAACTGCGCGATCTCTTGGCTCGCCACCGACAGCCGCTGTTGGGTGCAACTGTTGCAAAATATCGAGGGCAATTAGCCAGTCCGAATCATTGATTTGGGCAGTAATCGGCGTGTGTAAATGCTGTACATTCGAGAGCTTGAGCAAGCCCGTATTAACTTGGGGATCGATCGCTGCGCCCATGCTTTGTAAGCGATCGCAGATCGAACGAATCACAAATTGGTGTTCGCGCATATCCTTTTCACTATTGAGGAGATTCTCGCCCAACCTTCGATCTTCAGATACCGTCTTGCCCCGCTCGATCGAACCCGCTAAAGCATCGCTCCGCAACCAAAAGCGATCGCCGTAGGACTTAAATTGCAATACCACTTCAGGGGTTGCGCCCAAAAATGTTTTGCCCAATCCATAATCCAACAAAAAGGAAATGCATTCGGGATATTCACAGCGCAAGACATGCAGCACTTGAAAAGGATCGAAATTCCGATCAGCCAACACATCCAACGCCCTAGCCAAGACGACCTTTTCAAAATGCCCTTGATGAATCAAAGTTAAAGCTCGTTCGACAATCTCCGTCCAGATCTGTTGCCCCTGTACCTCAACGATTTTGCTCACCTCATGAACTGTCGGTGCTTCGTAATGGGAACTTTCCTGTAAATGCGATCGCATATTTTCTATCCGTTCGAGGACTTCATCGGCGCGATCCCAAGGCTGAATGTAATGATTTAGCGTTAGGGTACAGGTGCGCTCCTTATGCCGCACCATCCAACGAGGAATAAAAAAAAGTAGGGTGGGAAACTCTGTCTCTGGCAAAGAGTCCTGTGGGTAATTATGGGTCTGTGCTAAATCCAACCAATTTTCCGAATTACTACCCTTGTGATAAAACGAAAAGGCTCCCACTACATGGATGGAAATTTCCGATTGGACTAATCCCAGATTGGGATCTTTGGCAAGGATCGCATTGGCTAAATGGGTTTTGATAAATTTTTTGGCGCAATCAAAGCGATCGCTTCTATCATTATTGGGAACGGATATTTCTGCAACTGAACCCGCCGCCGCTAAGATCAAATTGGCGTGAGGTTGTTCCCAATAGAACTTTGGCTGCTGCACCTCAGCCTTACTTGCCAACAACAATAGCGGGTTCGCGCACTCCCAGATCTGGGAGTAACTAAATAAAATCGGCGATCCCTCGATCTGCGCTTTAGCGATCGCTTTAACAATCCAATCGTGCAGAGATTTAGAATCAATGCTGCTATAGGTGACACTCTGACGAACTTGCATGGTTATATTTTATAGCAGTCGTCAGCACAGTTAAGACCTAAATAAAACACGAAAATTTATTTGCTAAATTTTCTCCATTCCTAAAGATGAGTGGCGGCGCAAAGCGCCGCCACTCATCTTTGGCTCTATAAGCGTACGCTCCCTGTTTGCGTTACGACATTGAGCTGTTTTAGCACAAAATCTCACTTGGATTCTTGACGGTGGTAACATGATGCTTGCTAAAAGTTAGTAGGATCTATGTCAGAAGAGCAACGTCGTCAGCTACAGCAGCAACTTTGGAAGATAGCCGATGAATTGCGCGGCAAAATGAATGCCGATGAATTTCGGGATTATATGCTGGGGTTTATTTTTTATAAATATCTCTCTGAGAAAATTGAACGCTTTGCTGATGAGGTATTAGAGGCGGATGGTGTTAAGTTTGCGTCACTCAGGGAAGATGATGAGGAAGGGGCGTTAATTATTGAGGAAGTCCGTAAAGCGACGGTTGAGGCTTTAGGTTATTTTTTAAAGCCTTCAGAACTTTTTAAGGCGATCGCACTTAAGGGCAATAACCAACTAGACACCAATAATGAGGGGGAGAGTCATAACTTTATTTTGGCGGATCTGACTAAGATTCTCAAAAATATTGAACAGAGTACGCTGGGGACTGAGAGCGCTGATGATTTTAGTAACTTGTTTGAAGATTTAGACTTGACTTCATCGAAGCTAGGGGCAACCGAGAAAGCTAAAAATGATTTAGTAGCTAAGATTTTGTCACATCTCCATAAAATTGACTTCAGGCTCGATGATACTAATGCTGATGTGTTAGGTGATGCCTACGAGTATTTGATTGGTGAATTTGCCAGTGGTGCAGGCAAAAAGGCGGGAGAGTTTTATACACCGCAACCTGTTTCGACATTGTTAGCGAAGTTAGTTACTAGTGAGAAGCCCAATCTAAAAACGGTCTATGACCCGACCTGTGGCAGTGGTTCGCTATTGTTGCGGGTGAAGCGTGAGGCGGCTCAGGTTGACAAGATTTATGGGCAGGAGATGAACCGCACGACTTATAACTTGGCACGGATGAATATGATTTTGCATGATGTGCATTATGCAGATTTTGATATCAAGCTAGAGGATACGCTAGAGCATCCGCAACATCGAGATTTACGTTTTGATGCGATCGTGGCGAATCCGCCATTTTCGGCAAAGTGGAGTGCGAGTCAGCTATTCATGAGTGACGATCGCTTTAGTGTTTATGGCAAGCTTGCGCCGAGCAGTAAGGCGGATCTGGCTTTTGTGCAGCACATGATCTCTCAGTTGGCAGATGATGGCACGATGGCGGTGGTGTTGCCGCATGGGGTGTTATTTCGGGGTGCGGCTGAGGGGCACATTCGTCAATATTTGATCGAGCAGATGAATTGTCTGGATGCGGTGATTGGTTTACCTGCGAATATTTTTTACGGTACGAGTATTCCGACTTGTGTATTGGTGTTTAAGAAATGCCGTCGTAGCCCTGACGATATTTTGTTTATTGATGCGAGTCAGCATTTCGATAAGGTGAAGACTCAAAATGTGTTGCGTCCTGTGCATATTGAGAAGATTGTCGAGACTTATAAGGCAAGGGTTAATGAGGATAAATTTAGCTATGTGGCGAGTATTGAGCAGATTCGGGGCAATGATTTTAATTTGAATATTCCCCGTTATGTGGATACGTTTGAGGCGGAGGAGTCGATCGATCTTGATGCGATCGCTTTGCAACTGAGGGCGATCGACCAGCAAAGCAAGGTGACGGATGCTAAGATTGCGTCATTCTGTGATGAGTTAGGGATTGAGCCGCCATTTTGATGATCGAGCATGACTGATAGTATCCCTTCTCAACTTTTAGACGATATTCGGCAAATAGTGACGGCTTCGCGCTTGGCTGTTGCTCAGACTGTGAATAGTGCGATGGTGCTGACCTATTGGCAGGTGGGGCGCTTGATTGTGGAGTATGAGCAGCAGGGGCAAGTTAGGGCGGGGTATGGCAAAAAGCAGTTAGAGCAGTTATCGCAGGTGTTGCAAGCTGAGTTTGGTAAGGGCTTTGATGTTAGCAATTTACGCAATATGCGACAGTTTTATTTAACTTTTCCAATTTGCGAGACACTGTCTCCTAAATTGAGTTGGAGTCATTATTGCAAGGTGATGCGGGTGGATAACCCCAAGGCAAGAGATTGGTATATTGCGGAATCTGTGGCAAATAATTGGAGTGTGAGGGCTTTGGATCGACAGATTGGGACTTTGTACTATGAGCGTTTATTGTCGAGTGCGGATCAGGAGCCTGTGATTGGTGAGGCGATCGCGAAGACTGATGAGTTAAAGCCTGATATTAAGGACTATTTGCGCGATCCTTATATTTTGGATTTTTTAAATTTGCCTGTGACGGCTTTGGTGGAGAGTGCGATCGAGCAGGGTTTGATCGATAATTTGCAGCATTTTTTGTTGGAGCTTGGGCGCGGTTTTGCGTTTGTGGCGCGTCAGCAAAGGATTAGTGTGGAGGATCAAGATTTTTATTTGGATTTGGTGTTTTACAATTTCAAGCTGAAGTGTTTTTTGTTAATCGATCTGAAGTTGGGGCGGTTGAGTCATCAGGATGTGGGACAGATGGATACTTATGTGCGGATTTATGATCAGCACTATAAGGGTGAGGATGATAATCCGACGATTGGGCTAATTTTGTGTAGTGAGAAGTCGGCGGCGGTGGCGAAGTATTCTGTTCTGGCGGATCGCAAACAGTTGTTTGCATCGAAGTATTTGCCTTTGTTGCCGTCTGAGGAGGAGTTAAGGGTTGAGTTGTTGCGTGAGCGTGCTTTGTTGCAGTTTGAGGAAGGGGAATAGATGAGTGTGCCTAAGTTGAGATTTAAGGATGAAAACGGGCAAGATTTCCCAGATTTGGAAGTGAAGAAGTTAGAAGAAATAGCAAATGTTGAACGGGGGAAGTTTTCAGTTCGTCCAAGAAATGATCCAAAATATTTTGGTGGAAATATTCCATTTGTTCAAACTGGAGATATTGTTTCTTCTGATTTATATCTAACAAAATTTAGTCAAACATTAAACGAAGATGGATTAAAAGTTAGTAGGTTATTTCCTAAAGACACAATTTTAGTAACAATTGCAGCAAATATTGGAGATACAACAATAACTAGTTTTGAAGTTGCTTGTACCGACAGTGTTGTTGCTATACAAGCACTTCAAAATTGTGCTGTTCCTGTTTGGCTTAAATATGCGATTGATACTAAAAAAGAAGAACTAGACTCAAAAGCAACACAAAACGCTCAAAGAAATATAAATCTTCAAGTTTTAAGACCATTAATATTTAACACTCCAACAGTTCAAGAACAAAGTAAAATCGCTAACTTTCTCATCGCTGTAGATGAAAAAATCTCACAACTCATGCAAAAATGTGAATTGTTAGCACGTTATAAAAAAGGTGTGATGCAGCAGGTTTTTAGCCAAGAATTGCGCTTTAAAGATGATGGCGATGGTGATTTCCCAGATTGGCAAAAGGATAGTTTGTTAAATGTAAGTGAATCTGGTTTTACGAATGGAGTATTTAATGATCCAAGCAAAGTAGGAAGTGGTTACAAATTAATCAATGTCTTAGATATGTATATTGATTCAACTATTGACGATACTAAATTAAATCTAGTTGAACTAAGTGAAGATGAATTTAACAGAAATAAAGTTAAATATGGCGACACATTTTTTACACGATCTTCTCTAGTGAAAGAGGGGATAGCACATTCAAATGTATATTTAGGAAGATCTGAAGATGTTACTTTTGATGGACATTTAATAAGAATGAGTCCAAAAAAAGACTTAATTAATCCAATGTTTTTTTATTATTTATTGAAAAACCCACAAATTAGACGACAGTTTGTAACAAGAGGAAAAACTACAACCATGACTACTATTGGACAAGCTGATATTGCAACTGTAATATTAAATTTTCCTTCAATTAAAGAACAAACTAAAATCGCTGATTTCTTAACTTCTATTGACGAAAAAATTACCGAAGCTCAGATCTATCTCGACATAGTAAAACAATACAAACAAGGCTTATTACAACAGATGTTTGTTTAAAGCGGAGAGGGTTCAGTATTTGCGATTAAAAACAGTTGAGAAATTAGAAATAGTCGCGCAAATGCTAAACCCCTACAGATGTTTATTAATGGTGAAAAACTTTGCAACAACCAAAACAGCCCCTTTTTGACCAACTGCGTTTAAGCGATGGTTACAGCGATGAAGAAATTGCCTTAATATTTGAGCGTGACAAAGACACAGGTAGAGATATCGATATGACCAACAAAGATGACGACCTAAGAATAGATAAAGAGCAATGTTTAAAAACCTTGCAAAAAATAAAACAGAGTGGCTTATCAGGCTTTAGCGAGATTGAGAATATACAAGCTTATATTGAAGAACTAAAACAAGAAATCAGCGATCGCCAACAGGAACATTCACCTGAAGAATAATATTAGCGGGACTATCAAGCTCATGAATATATGACGGCTCAGGAATAGGATCGCCATATTCGCGCATCACCTCCAAATGTCCAGCGATCGCCTCTTTAATATTTTTTTCGACCTCTGCGATCGTCTCTCCCGTAGTCACACATCCCAATAGATCAGGGACATAAGCAGAAAAATTATGATCCGCCTTTTCGACAATGACAATCATTCCAACAACCTACTTATGCCCATCTAAATATCATAGCCTTTAACATTAGAACAGATACTTAGAAAATATCAACCATGACCACCCAACCCGAAGCCGAACTAGAAGCCGCCTTAATCGATCAACTCCAAAGCCTGAAATATACAAGAGTCAAAATTAAAGATCATGCCGCCATGCTTGCCAACCTCAAGCAACAGCTAGAAATTCATAACGGCATCACCCTCAGCAAAAACGAATTTGACCTCATCCTCAACCACCTCAACACAGGCACAGTCATCGAACGCGCCAAAATACTCCGCGACAAATATGCCCTCAAACGTGAAGCTACAGACGGTAAACCCGCCGAAACAATTTATATCAGCTTTCTCAACTGCGATGAATGGTGCAGAAATGAGTTTCAAGTCACTAACCAGATCAGCATCGAAGGCAAACGTAAAAATCGCTATGACGTAACCATCCTCATTAACGGCTTGCCACTGGTACAGATCGAACTCAAAAAACGCGGCTCCGAGCTAAAAGTTGCCTTCCATCAAATTAACCGCTACCAACATGAATCCTATGACGCAGGAGCAGGGCTATTTCAATATGTGCAGCTATTCATCATCAGCAACGGCGTAAATACAAAATACTTCGCAAATAACAAATATCAAGCCTTCCAACAAACCTTTTACTGGACAGACAAAGAAAATAATCGCATCTCTGACCTCAGCGAATTTGCCGACACCTTTCTCCGCACCTGTCACCTAGCCAAAATGATCACCCACTACATCGTGATCACCGCTAGCAACATCCTCAAAGTCCTCCGTCCCTATCAAGTCTACGCAACCGAAGCCCTAGTCGAACAGGTCAAAACCAGCACCAAAAACGCCTACATCTGGCACACCACAGGCTCAGGCAAAACTCTCACCTCCTTTAAGGCAAGCCAGATCATCATGCGATCGCCCCAAGTCCACAAAGTTGTATTTGTCGTCGATCGCAAAGACCTCGATTACCAAACCGCTAAGGAATTTAACGAATTTTCTAAAGGCAGTGTAGACAGCACCACTAACACCCATAACCTTGTCAACCAACTAAATGACGACAGCACTAAGCTCATCGTCACCACCATTCAGAAGCTCAACAATGCGATCGTTAAAGGACGCTATCTCGACAAAATCCAACATCTCCAAGATCAAAAATTTGTGTTTATCTTCGATGAATGTCACCGTAGCCAGTTTGGAGAAACCCACCAAAATATCAAAAAGTTTTTTACCAACTGCCAAATGTTCGGCTTCACAGGCACACCGATCCTCGCAGACAATGCCTTTGGCACAAAAGAACATCAACAAACCACCGCATCCCTATTTGGTGAATGCTTGCATAAATATGTCATCGTGGACGCGATCAAGGATGAGAACGTGCTGCGCTTTGCCGTCGAGTATGTGGGCAAAACCAATCAAACCAGTAACTCAACTCCCAACCAAAAAAGTAAGACAAAAAGAAAGAAAAAAGGCGCTAACGATCTCGATATTGCTGTAGAAGAAACCGATACCAAAGAAATGCTCGAAAGTCCACGCAGACTTGAAAAAGTTGTGGACTACATTCTGGAACATCACGCTCAAAAGACCAAAGCCCCAGACTTCACCGCCATGTTTTGCGTCAGCAATATCGAAACCCTGATCAAATATTACGAACTATTCCAAAATCAACAAGCTCAAGCAACTAAACCACTAAAAATTGCCACCATCTTCAGCTATGCCGCCAACGAAGAAAACCCAAATGCTAACGGCATGATCGATGAGGAGCCGATAGAGATTCCAAGCGAAGCAAAAATCAACCAAAACAATCGCGACAAACTCGATCAATTCATCACTGACTACAACAAGCTCTTCAACACCAAACATAGTGCCAACGACAGCCAAGCTTTTTATAACTACGCTCAAGACATTTCTAAGCGCGTCAGACAAGGCGAAATTGACATTTTGCTCGTGGTGAATATGTTCTTAACAGGCTTTGACAGCCCCAGACTAAATACGCTCTATGTCGATAAAAATCTCAAGTTTCACGGACTAGTCCAAGCCTTCTCCCGCACCAATCGCATTCTCAATGATAAAAAATCGCAGGGCAATATCGTTTGTTTCCGTAACCTCAAAAAAGCCACTGACGACGCGATCGCACTATTCTCTGACAAAGATGCAAAAGCAACAGTGCTAGTCCAACCCTATGAGGACTATGTAACTCAATTTAATGAAGCTGCGATCGCGCTATTAAAAATAACTCCCACCATCAAAAGCGTAGACACCTTACCAGATGAAACCGCCCAACTAGAATTTGTCACCCAATTTCGAGAACTACTCCGCCTCAAAAACGTCCTGACTACCTTTGCCGACTTTGAAGAAACTGACCTCACCCTTGAAGCCCAAAAGTTTGAGGACTACAAAAGTAAATATCTCGATGTCTATGACAGCGTAAAGAAAGAACGCAACACCGAAAAACCATCCATCCTCGATGAAGTGGACTTTGAACTGAGCTTAATCCATCGTGATGAGATTAATGTCGCCTACATTCTCAACCTCTTGAGAAGCATGAGCAAAACCGATCCCGCCGCCGCCCAAAAACGTCAAAAAGAAATCCTCGATCTCATGGCAGGTGAAGTCCAACTACGCAGCAAACGCGCCCTAATCGAAACATTCATCGAAAATAATCTGCAACAACTTCAACCCCATGAAAATCCAGAACAAGCCTTTGAGGACTACTGGCTAACCAAAAAATCTGAAGCCCTAGCCGAACTCTGCACCACTGAAAATATTGCACCTGAAGAGCTATCCAAGCTCATTAATAACTATGCCTTCGCCAACCGTCTACCAAGAGAGCAAGAGATTATCAGCGCTCTCAACTTTAAACCCAAAATCTTAGAACGCAAAGCAACCATCGATCGCATATCCGAGAAGATTAAGTCTTTGATTGACACATTTATCGAGGGTATGGGTGGAACTGTCTAAATCAGGTTCTTGATTGCCACTAGCTAAAATTTGAGAAAATCTTACATAGTCTACAGACTCCTCACTAGTAGAGTGATTCAGCCTTCATCAAGGCTAAATTACCCGTCATCAAGTCTACATTGTTCAGCAAGGTTTTCTTGATTGGGGTAGGGATGGTTACACGATCGTTAATGTAAACACTTACAAGGTGTGATTTAGTTGTATAGGCTGGTGTGCCTGATCCAAGGTGTCGGAATCGAACCGACATATCAACGATTATGAGTCGTTTGCTTTACCAGTCAGCCAACCTTGGGTATATTGTGATTATAGCCGTAAGTATTATATGCTATCAAGGAAGCACCTTGCAGGTTGCCTGATAGCAATTATTAGCTAAAAAAGTTTGTGATGGCAACACCCCAACCCGAAAAACGCTTACGCAAGAAAAAAAAGTCACCTAAGAAATTTAGACTAAGTTATAGTCTACTACTGCTATTTGCCATGATAGTCGTAGGTACAGTGGCGGGACTAGTGTCATACAAATTTGGTAAGCAGGCCTTAGAGGGAGTCAATCCTTCACCTGCGGGTATAAAACTGCCGAAGGTGAGTCCCGTATCTAAGCCAAGTGATTCAACAAAATCCTCTCCTCAAAGTTCAAGCGATGCTAAAACTTCATTCTTGCTTGATGAGGAAGAGGCGATCGCGACGGTGAAAGCCCAAGTAAAGCAAGAGATCGGTGATTTAAGAAGACCCGCTTATGTCGCTAAGGTGAATGTTAGCGATCGCAAACGCCTATATACAAAAGTAGATCGTGTTTATAATTCAATGCGCGATCCTTTAATGGTTTCCGCTGATGCTGACGAGCGGATAGCTTTAAGAATTGCGGCGTTGCGACAAAAAGTGTATATCAGTAGTCGTGCTTACGAGTCTAATTTTGATCGCCCTCTAGCAAATAACGCGAGTAGTTTGTCACTAGTATCCACACCAGTAGAGCTAAGTCCTATTCGGAGCCGATGGGAAGACCGAGATTCACGCTTACTTGACTCAAAGTATCCTAAGGCTGTGGGAGGGCAAATATTGCCCCAGACAGCAGGACAATTGTCTATTCCTGAGCGCAGATTACCTAGTCAATTTGAGCTAAGACCTTGATATTTTTGAGAGTTTTTGAGAGTTTTTGAGATTTTAAGTTATCGCTAAATTTGCCACTAAGTAGCACTTAAAACCTAGATGAGCGTACCGCCCGCGTAGCGGGCGGTACGCTCTCTGGTTTTGGGCTTTAATTATGCCTAGCTACTTATAGCTGCCGCCAACTGTATCAGGACATAATATCAATTCACGAAAGTGTGACAACACTTTTGTGAATTAGACACCAAATCCAGTAAGGTTTTGAGATTCCCAAAATGGCAATGCCATTTTGGGAATTGGTATAAAACCCCAAAGAGAGTTGCCGCGCGGAGCGCGGCAACTCTCTTTGGGGTTTTGATTTTGTCCTAACAAAACTGGCGGCAGCAATTGTATTAGTATGCAAAATCTCAGAAAAGAATGGTAAGGCACTGCATCAAGCGGCAAAAAGCTAAGCGGAGGATCTTGCTTGGCGGTTTGAGCGGAAGGAAAACCTTTGGGGGGACAAATTACCCGTAGTAATCTCTTTTCTGATTAGTTCAGCCCTTTCACGAGATTTGGTCATGGCATTTGCCCCACCAAAGGTTTCGCGTAGGGTTAAATAATTCTGAATGATGAGCGCCTCGTTATCGGCTGAGCCTTGAGCCACTTGAGCAGGTGTTAGCCCCGATCGCGAAATTGCATCGGCAACGCAGGGAATGACATGACTGGGGCGATTGACATGATGATCGAGGAGAAGGGCAACACCAAACTCTGAGCTTAAAAGTTGGGATAGCGAAAATCCCTGTAAGGTTTGGGTAGGCGTAAAATAAAAGCGATCGAGTCTGGAAATAGCGTGGACTACCTGCACTGATTGCACGAGAGCATCCATACCCGCGATCGCAAATCGTAAAGCCCAAATTGGTTGTCGCATCAAATTTTTGTCGGATTCAGTTACCAACCGCGTCCCATTGAGCGAGAGCCAACCTGTATTACCGTCTAAAGAGCTAGTATCAACGCCAAACTGCCCAAAGTAATATTGAAATTCGGAAGGATAGCGCCTTTTTAAATTGCTCAAAAAAGCAGGTAGTTCTCCCTGTTGCCCAGCCGCTCCCAATGTCCATTGAAATATGCCAAAGCTCAAATATTGATTGTCCCAAGTATTAATCGCATCAAGACTGCCCTCATTAGCGGCAGTGACTAACATGACATTAATTTCCGATGGACTCATCTGCACTTGTTGGAGTAAGCCAGAGCCGTAGGTAATGAAGTCACGCAGTTTAAAGATTCCTAAGCGGTAAAGCCCCAAATCTTTTGTTTTAGCAAAAACTTCTTGTTGCCCCGTATTTAGCAATTTGGCAATTACATCACTGCCAACGGTCGTAAAGGAAATGGCAATTTTATTGGGTGGATAAACCGCCTGTAGGGTATTCCTGACCATGGCAACTTCAGGGCTTTGGGTAATTGGAGGGCTTGAGGCGTTGGGGATCATCAATCGCTGCCCTATTTGCAAACTTGCAGGATTGGTAATGTTATTGATCCGAGCAATCTCGCGCCAATCACCATTGACACCTAAAAAGCGTTTGGCGATCGCCGATAGAGTATCCCCAGCTTTAACAATATATTCCTGCATAACCTCATCACAGATTGGAATTACAGATTGAAATTACAGATTGGAATTATAGCTATATTCACTTAAGTCAGGACATCAAACCCAATAGAGAGTGGCGGCGCTTCGCGCCGCCACTCTCTATTGGGTTTGATTTTTGTCCTAACATTACTGACTATGGCTATACAGATTGAAATTACAGATCGAATATTTCAAACTGTACTGGCTTAAAGAGCATATGGCGATCGATCGCTGATAAAACTTTATTATTTGCCCTGTCAGAATTCAAGCAATCACAAACTAGGCGGGCGACATCGGTACGATGAATAATACCTGAAATTGTCGGATCTTCCGTAAGTACCGCATTCCCCGTGGCTGCTTCTGATTTCAGCCCCCCAGGACGAATAATCGTATAGGTTAATCCACTGTTAACTAGATGTTGCTCGGCTTTTTCTTTTTCCTTGAGAATTGCCCCTAAAGCCTGCAAAACCTGTGGCGCGATCGCCACCACACTATTGCCACTGCCGATCGATGAAACCAAAATAAACTTTTTGACTCCGCGCTTGACCGCAAGGTCGATCAAATTTTTATTGCCTTCACAGTCGGCTCGTTCGCCGCGATCGCTGGGCAAGCCACCCATAGTCGTAATGACCGCATCGATCGCGCCACAATTCGACATCGCCGCTTCGAGGGTCGGATTGTCTAAGGCATCGCCCAACATGACCTTTGCTCCCAAAGCCTCCAACTCCACGGCATAGGTTGGGTTGCGGAGCAGGGTCACTAAGCGTACCAGTGGGGGCTCATTTTCCAACAGTAGTTTGGCAATTTCTCGACCAACACCACGGCTAGAGCCAGCTAGAAAGATAGTTTGCATAGATTCCCATAGTTTTCGATCAAAAAGCTTTGCGATGCAAAGCTTTTTGATGGTTTTTAACCTCGATTGGACGCGATCAGAAGCGATTGACGCGATTGATACGATTAGATTTTAGATTTTAGACTTTAGACTTCAGACTTTAGTGCGATCGGTGAAAATTTCATAACCAGTCTCGGTTACTAAAACCGTATGTTCAAACTGGGCCGAAAGTTGGTTATCAACCGTCACCGCCGTCCACTTATCTGCCAAAATCCGCACTCGCTTAGAGCCAGCATTCAGAATTGGTTCGATCGCCAAAGTCATTCCAGGACGAAACCGCACATTAGGCAACTGGTGGGTGCGGAAATTGAACACCGAAGGTTCTTCATGGAGATTTCGACCTACACCATGCCCCGTAAAATCTTCAACGATCGCAAACCCATTAGCCTTCACATGATCTTCAATTGCTCCCGCTAAATCGAGCATACAATTGCCAGGCTTCACCTGCTCGATCCCCTTATACAGAGCCTCTTCCGCAACTCTCATCAACTTAGCAGCCTTCTCGCTGACATTCCCAACTGCTAGGGTAATACAAGAGTCACCGTGAAAGCCATTCTTAAAAGCACCAGTATCAATTTTGACAAGATCGCCCAGCTTAATTACTTTTTTCGCACTGGGTATGCCGTGGACGACCTCATTATTAATGCTGGAACAAATGCTAGCAGGAAAGCCGCTATATCCTTTAAAGCTAGGAACTGCACCCATTTCGCGAATGCGCTTCTCAGCATGGGCATCAAGATCCATCGTGGTCATGCCAGGGGCAATAATTTCCGAAATTTCCTTGAGGACTGTCGCCACAATCCGAGATGATTCGCGCATATAGTCCAACTCACGTTGAGACTTAATTTCAATGCCTTTAGTTTGCTTGGGGGTAGATTGCTTAGAAGCTTTGGGATTATCTGCACTCGGTTTAGCTCGAAGTGCACTGAGAATATTCATTAATTATTTGAGGATAGTATTTACAAGGGCTAATATATTTTTAGCCTATTAAGTAACAGGATTGGTTATTTCTAGGTCAAATAGCAGAAACTGACTAAGAACGAGGTTCAACTATGACGCAATCTGGGATGCCTCCCGTACCGCCCCCTTCTTCTGGCGGCGGTGTGCCACAGCCACGTACTAACCCTGCCGCCCCCGCCCAGCAGCGTGTCGCTCCTCCAAACAACCCTCAAGCACCTCCCAATCCTCAGGCACAGGCTGCACAACAAGCTCGCGCAGCGCTAACTCCTGCGCAACTACAGCAGGCTCAAGCCGCTCAACAGGCTCGGGCCGCGGCCGCAGCCCGTCAAGCCCAGATGGCGATTCCGACAGATACGCAAGTGACGAGTGTGCCACCTCCTCCTAACCCACGTCCACCAATTCGTCCGGGTCCACCGCCAAATTTGCCAGGACTAGGTGTTCCGTCGATTTTGCAGCGCAGTTCAGGACAGCCGACCCTAGCGCAAATTGTCAAAGATGCCCACGAGCAAGGATGTTCGGATATTCATGCTGGAGTTAACGAACCAGTGCGATTTCGGAGTCGGGGGTTAATGGTGACTCAGGAGCAATATCCTGTTCCCGACAAACAGACATTTGACACTTGGCTGACGGAAATTATGGATGATAAGCAAATCCAGCAATTTCGAGACACTTTAGAGTTTGACGGTGCAACCCAGTACGAATTTGCTCGCTGTCGGATCAATATTTTTGATTCGTTGCGGGGACCAGCGATGGTATTGCGATTAATTCCCTTAAAGATTTTGTCAATCGATCAGCTTGGCTTACCAGAAGTATTCCGTGAACTTTGCTATACGCACAAAGGTTTAATCCTTGTAACGGGACCAACGGGGTCGGGTAAATCTACTACTTTGGCGGCGATGGTGGACTTCATCAACACCGAAATGCAGAAGCATTTAATTTCTATTGAAGATCCGATTGAATTTGTACATCAAAGTAAAAAAGCACTGATCAAGCAGAGGGAAGTAGGTATTCATACTCTCAAGTTTGATAATGCACTAAAGGCAGCTTTACGTGAAGATCCCGACATCATTCTGATTGGGGAAATGCGCGATAAAGAAACTGTAAATACAGCCCTTAAAGCTGCTCAAACAGGTCACTTAGTATTTGGAACCCTGCACACGAATAGTGCTGTAAAAACCATCGAACGGATTCTGAATCTCTACGAACCAGAGCAACAGAGCCCAATGCGAATTCAGGTTGCCGAGTCATTGGTGGGAGTTATTGCCCAGTCATTGGTTCGCACTACGGATGGGAAAAGGGCGGCGGTTCATGAAATCATGATCAATACCGATGCCGTGCGCGACTATATCAAGCGTGGTGAGGTGGATGAGATTGAGGCGATCATTCCTAAATGTACCTACGAGGGAATGGTGAATATGAATCAATCCCTTTATAAACTGTATGAAGATGGTCGGATTACGGAGGAAACTGCCGTTGAGAATTCTCCAAAACCCAACGAAATGGCACAAATGCTGCGTGGTCGCATGTAGATTTGGTGCTTTTTGTTAACTTCAAAATATAGCGATTCCCAATCCTTGGAAATTTTCTATAGCTGTCGCCAATTGTACTAGGACATAAAGCCCAAGAATTGACTGGCGGCGCTTCGCGCCGCCAGTCAATTCTTGGGCTTTGATTTGTCCTAAGTCAAGTGACTGTAGCTATAAATCAACAAAAAAGCGTACCCAAAGGGTGCGCTTTTTTATGGAATGTTTGGGTATGTTCTGGACTTCTCAATTCCCTTTTTTCTTGGTTAAGTAGTTCAGCATAATTAAAAACCAAAACCAGAGAACGTACCGCCCGCTACGCGGGCGGTACGTTCTTCTAGGTTTTAAGTTTATATGCTTAGTTACTTTTGGTTGTTAAGCAAAACATTTGTAATATGTCCTTTAAACAAATCTATTCCTAAGGCAGATTTAATCAGATATAGAATGAGAATTGTAACGGTACTAATGAGTAAACTCATGGCAATAATCAATAAGATTGCCGCGACTACATTAGCGAATTTGGTAATACCATTGACTTCATAGGATCTTTGTTGTTTGCGTCGATCTTTGCCAATCATTAACACAACAAAATAGCGGGTAAATATTACATCGATCGCAAAGCGTAGATCGATCAACTTGGGTGATGGTTGGGGGATTGCCGTATTAATTACTGATTTTAGATTAGCTTTTTCTTCTTCATCTAATTTTTCAAGGATTGGCAAAGGAATCTGATGCATATAATAATCGGCATCCCTTGAAATGTAATTTCTATGCATCTGACTCATAATATTTGTTTACTAATAGTTATTTAACTTGCTAGGTGTAATTAATACCAAAACTAAAAATGGCGTAGCCATTTTTAGTTTTTCAAACCATTAGTAGGTTTGATTTTTAATTCGCGAAAGTGTAACAACACTTTTGTGAATTGTTGTAAAACTCCAAAAGCTGTAGCGCACGCTGCACGTGCGCTACAGCTTTTGGAGTTTTATATTTAATTGTACCCAGCTACTTATAATTATGGTTAGTTATAATGATGAAATTCGTTGGTAAATATGCCAGCCGATACTCATTGCTGACCAAACAAGAATGATTAAGCCATAAATAGACTTTTGTTTGTCTAGTCCAATTCTATACATTCTGGGCTGAGCAAATGCTAATAAGAAAATCATGCTGGTGATATGTATCCAACATGATAGTAATAATAAAGCGACGGTTTGAGGGTTGATCTCTCCTAAAATAAGTGGTCTTGCCCATACAAATACTCCACCCCACAGCCATAGAGAGATCCATGCGATCGCCAAACTGATTGAAGAACTTCCCGTTTGCGCTAATCTTAAAGTAATTAGATAAGTTCCAATTAGAATAAGTAGATTAACATTATAGGCGGCTAGTATATATCCTACAACTGTATATCCTAGGAATAGAATTATGAGATAAATAATCGAACCATAGGAAATATTACGTGGATTGATCATGCCGATAAATAATGTTGGGAATGGGGGGATGCTTTTTTGAAATCATAATTTATCTCAGATCTAAACTATATAATATTCTGCTTGTCAAGTCGGTTAATTTGTAATACCAAATCACAAAATGGCGTAGCCATTTTGTGATTTTAAAACCCTTACTGGGTTTGGTTTTCAATTCCCAAAAGTGTAGCCACACTTTTGGGAATTGGTATAAATTGTATAATTAAAAAATAAAGAAAAAGCCTTGGTGTGACTACGGGTGCGCTAAGGCTTTTGGAATTTTATTGTTGCTTTGGACTAGCTACATAGTTCTTTTGAAATTAGTAGATTAGGGGTTTGTATTTTTGCAAAATATAACAAAATATAATAATAGAAGCTCTTAATTCATTGACTTGAAAAATCATGAAAGTGAGAAAAAGAATTTAATGATCTTCTTCTCTTGCGGTTGATTGATATCTAAACCAAACCCAGTAAGGTTTTGAGATTCCCAAAATGGCGTTGCCATTTTGGGAATAGGTGTTATTTGGCGCTATCTAAAATTTGTGCATCCGTTGCAAAATCAATATCCGCTTGATGGCGGTTAGAGGGAAGATAGTCTAGTTCAAAGGAAGTTGTTAAACCAGATACGAGATCGTATTTTGGTTGCCATTGTAGGTCTTGATTGGCTTTGGCGATCGCCGCAAAGAAATGTTGCAAGCGAAAGGGAAAAGCTTTCTTTTTGCCAAAGTCAAAATCCTTAGGATTGTAATATACAAAATTGAGTTGACTGGGATTTTTACCAGCCGCGATCGCACATTGTTTGGCGAGTCCGACAAAAGTAACGTAACGGTTATCGGAAATATTATAAATTTCGCCGATCGCTTGTTGATTACCTAATACCGCTACCATTGCCCTCGCGAGATCCTCAACATGACCGAGTTGAGTAATAAATTGCCCGTTACCAGGAATGGGAATAGGGCGATCGCGGACAATGCGATCGAAAAACCAAGCTTCCACATCATTGTAATTTTGAGGACCATAAATATAGGTCGGGCGAATCGAAGTGTAGGGAAATCCATTTTCGGAGTGCAACTGTTGCAGATAGGATTCCGTGTCAAGTTTGCCCTTATGACGGCTTTTGGGATCGGTGGCATCGGTTTCGCGATAGGGCAAAATATCACTATCGAGATATACACCTGCCGAACTCATATAGACAAAATGCTGGAGGCGATCGCGAAAAATTTCGACAAGGGGCTGAGTGTCACTGAGTTCGCGACCATTATTATCAAAAATGGCATCGAAGGATTCGCCCCTAAGTTTGTCTTGTAATTGCTGTGGATCGGTGCGATCGCCAATAATCGTGCGTAGTCCTGCAACGGGTGAGGGCTTTTTCCCGCGATTAAATAAAGTTACTTCATGACCTTGGGATACGAGTAACTTCACCAGTGAAATACCGATGAATCTAGTACCACCCATGACTAATATTTTCATTTTAATTTGATTTTTTAACTTGATTTTTGATTGTATTGCTATCGCCAAGTGTATCAGGAGATAAAACCAAAAAGAGAAGCAGTGACGCAAAGCGCCACTGCTCCTTCATAATTATACTAATTCACTGAAATGAGCCAACACTTCAGTTAGTCCTGATTGGTATTACTTAAATCTATAACCAATAGCGATCGAACAAGGTAGGGAAGAATCTTTAAGTCTTCTCTTAGTAAGTCTGCTCTTAGATTTAGGAGAACCGATTAATTACCTAGAAATTCTTTGAGAGCCCCCAAATGTTTAGGACAAGATGCTTGGACACTAGCCCCAATTAGGAAACCTGTATAATTTTTCAACTTTTCAAGTTTATCGGCGGGAATAGAATTTTTATCGCCCGCACTGTCAAATGATTTCTCAAGTTCCTCGAATAGCTGCTTGAAAGTATATTTGCCACTATCCATTGCTTTGCAGGTTTCTTTCTCAACTATAGTGACGTACTGGATCCCCTTAGTTGCTTCGTACATTTCGGCATACTCAGGGCTAGCCTTGGCAGCAGCATCAATTTTTTGAGTTGTTTCTGAAACTGCGGAGCTAGCGCTAGGAGAAGCGGAAGGACTGGCGCTAGGAGAAGCGGAAGGACTAGCACTAGCAGAAGCTGAAGGACTGGCGCTAGGAGAAGCCGAAGGGCTAGCGCTAGGAGAAGCCGAAGAAGCTGAAGGCGTAGAACTGGGAGAAGCTGAAGCTGACGGTGATGAAGTTGTTGCGCTGGGTTGCTGGCAAGATGCCAATGCCAATGCTACGGAAATTGGCAGTAGTAAACCCTTAGCAAATTTTTTAAGCATATTTTGAATTTTGAGGTTAAGTTCATCGACTTAATGATAGTACGCTGACAATATTTTATATATAGTGATTTTTGCTGCAACTTAATCTGTCAAATGATCTGTCAAATGTAAGTAGTTCGGCATAATTAAAAAACAAAACCAGAGAGCATACTGCCCGCTGCGCGGGCAGTATGCTCTTCTAGGTTTTAAGTTTACTTATGCCTAGCTACTTAGTCTTAATTTATCTACAAATACGATCTAAGAAACTGGACATGATTACAATCTATAGCTGTGCCCAATTGTGCTAAGACATAAAGCCCAAGAATTGACTGGCAACATTCCTCGCTGCTCATCAATTCTTGGTTTTTGATTTGTTTATAAGTCAAGTGACTGTAGCTGTAAAAACCAAAAATCTAGAAATGATTTAGGATTGCTATAGATAAGTCCTACTTGTAAAGAAAAGTGGGATATTGGAATATTATGATTCGTTCAGAAATGCTAGGTATAATTCCTAAGCTTTCGCAAAATTTTATTCATGAGACAGATACGAGTATTAGACTTATCATTTAGATTGGCTTTTAGCTTTACATAGGTATATGAAGATTTATGTTTAATGCAACTGAACTGCTGATTGGTAATTTTGTTGAACAGTTAAAGCTAGGATATCACCGTACCTATGGCGGCTATATGCATGACTACGAGGATATTATTGGCTGGGCTGGCAATATGGCTCTTGAAAACATAGCCAATAGTGACGCTCTGTATCATAACGTCGAACATACGATCCTCGTAACTCTGGTTGGGCAGGAAATTTTACGGGGTAAACATATTCGCGAAGGTCGTGTTTCTCCTGAAGATTGGTTGCACTATATTATTTCTCTTGTCTGCCATGATATTGGTTATGTCAAAGGTGTCTGCCTTCAGGATTCTCATGGCAAGTATGCAACGGGAATTGGTGATTCTATGGTGGAACTTCCGCCTGGAGCTTCAGACGCTGGACTCACTCCCTATCATGTCGATCGCGCTAAGCTATTTGTCAACCAACGCTTTGCTAATCATTCCTTGATTAAGGCGGAGAAAATCTGCCGTAATATCGAGCTGACTAGGTTTCCCGTACCTAAAACTGGTGACCATCAAGATACAACGCATTTTGCGGGATTAGTGCGATCGGCTGATCTCATCGGTCAACTCAGCGATCCCCGCTATCTCAAGAAGATTGGTGCTTTGTTTTACGAGTTTGAAGAAACAGGGGTTAATGCGGCTCTTGGATATGCTCATCCAGGCGATTTACGCCGTAACTATCCTAAATTTTATTGGACAAGCGTTTATCCATTCGTCAAGGATGCTCTGTACTATCTATCGCTGACACAGCAAGGACAGGAGATTGTGGCGCATCTGTACTCAAATGTATTTGTGGTGGAACATGAAAAGCTAGATTATCCACAAGCAAATCTTAATTTGCCTGCAACGATTATTACGCCTTAATCCGTAATATCACAGTTCAAAATGGCTACACCATTTTGAACTGTGAAAATCCTTACTGGGTTTAGTTTTTATAGCTACAGTCACTTGACTTAGGACAAATCAAACCCCAAGAATTGAGTGGCGGCGCAAAGCGCCGCCACTCAATTCTTGGGGTTTATGTCCTAATACACTTGGCGACAGCTATAATTCACAAAAGTATTGTCACACTTTCGTGAATTGGTATAGTGACTTACCTATTTGCCAACAAATGCTACGGTTAGGCTATCGGAGGCAAGGAAGTGATCGAGGTGATAGGCGCGTTCTTCTGTTTTTAGCAGAATTGTTTCGTAGAGGTAACGAGTTGCCCGATCGCCTAAACTTTCCGCTTGGGCTGCTTGACGACGTAATAGTTGAATGATTGCCTGTTCCGCCGCGAGATCATGTTCCACCATAGAGCGGCAATCATAGGCTCCATCTTCTTCGGATGCAATGCAGGACAATTCAGCTAATTTGGCGAAACTAGCTACAGGAATTCCACCCAGCCCATTCAATCTTTCTCCGAGATCGTGGACGTGAGCGATCGCTGCTTTGAGCCCATCTTCAAAAAACTCATGTAATGAGTAAAACTCAGAGCCATCCACAACAAAATGATGCTTTTGGTACTGTAAGTACAGTGCCTGAAAGCTTGCTAAAGCAGAGTTTAATCCTTCACAGACAGGTGTAGTCACACTTTTGTCCAGTAGTACTGGATTATCAGCAATTTCCCCAAATGCTCGTACTAGCCCTTGAATCGTAGACATATTTTTGCTTCCCTTTGACTAATCAAATATCAAGTAGTTGATGACGCGAAACTCAAATTATTTTAAGGCTTTTTCAGGTAAAGACAAACACCCCTGTGCCCGTGCTGACGAGTTTTTGAAGCATTTTGGGATTTAGATGAGAATTAATTGCATTTATGTAGTAGTATCAAATCTAATAGTTATTGCAAGAATATATCAATAACTATCTGATTTAAGGCAACTCAACCATGAATCCAATCAACTACTCCTTAGCAGTGAATCAAGAGATTTCCATAGATGGTTCTGATAGATGGGATCTTTACTATCGTCTACAAGAGTTAGACATACCCTGTCAATGCTCATCCCATAGACCTTTGACGGTTCAGATTTCCAATCCCAATCATCTATTGCAGGTTTGGTGTGTCATTAGACGGATGAACGCATCGCGGGACGAGATGATTCAACTTTTAAAGAATAATTGGCAAGTAAGGTTTCATAATTAAACCTATCTAGTTACTCAATTTAGTCAAAAATATAATCAAAAATCTATGTCAAAACTTTTGACGCAAATAGCAGATTTTCAGGTTATGGCTCAATTTTTGGGGGTCATCCTCAAAGATGGCTATCGGGTTAAATATTTGAGAGTGGCGATCGCTTCTCAGGAATATTGGGTTAAGCTGCCCAAAGAACTAAGCCAGAACTTCGATCCCCATTTAAGTGTTGGCTCTTGGCTAGAAATAATTGGTACACAAAAGATTGATCGCAAAAAAGGAATTCTAAAACTAGAGGCTTCGTCATATAGTAGAGCTGGCGCTCCGAATGCCCTTGTAAATCAAGCTGTAAATGTCTCTCCAAACGCTTCTCCCAATGACTCGCCCAAGGTTGTTAAGTCAAAGGTTAATAAAGCTTGTATTTTAATTTGTCAGAAATCCGACTGCTGGCAACGTGGCGGTAAAGAGGTTTACCAACAGCTAGAACAGGAATTGCGCGATCGCGGCTTAGAGAATCACGTACAGATTCAAAAGACAGGATGCCAAAAACAATGCAAACAAGCACCTAATTTAGTTGTAATGCCAAACAAAGAACGGCATAGCTTTGTTAAGCCCTCTCAGGTGAATGGTTTGCTCAATCGATACCTCGATCATAATTAATGTCAGCTTGGGGTTAAGCTAGCAAATTTTCAAAGCCCAAAAGTAAAAGCCTTGCGTAGCAAGGCTTTTACTTTTGGGCATTGAAAAAGGGTTTGCGTAGCAAACCCTTTCTCAATGCCTGTTTCAAATTATCTCGAACTCACGTTAGTTATATCTGTCGCCAAGTGTATTAGGACATAAACCCCAAGAATTGACTGGCGGCGCTTCACGCCGCCAGTCAATTCTTGGGGACTGTAGCTATAGTTGTACTAGGCGCAAATCATAATACCAATTCACGCAAGTGTGATCACACTTGCGTGAATTGAAAACCAAACCCAGTAAGGGTTTTCAATTCTCAAAATGGCATAGCCATTTTGAGCTTTAGTATAAAACTTCTATTAACGCTTCAACTATTTGCAGTAATATATAAGCTTATACTTGTTTGCCATTGCAAATCAAACCCAGTCTGGATTTTGAGATCTGGGTTTTGGTATTTGTTATAGAGCTAAACTAGATTCGATCGTTTATAAGCATTTTATAGAAGAAAGCGTGATTGATACTCGTCTCGATCTTTACCCTGCCTCTACGGTTCCTAATGGTTGGCCAGGACTTATATGTCGCTATGCGGATTATTTGCCAGTTACAGACCAAACCCCAATTGTCACTTTGCATGAAGGCAATACTCCCCTAATTCCCGCGATCGCCCTTAGCGAAAAATTAGGACGCAATATCAAAGTCCTGCTCAAGTATGACGGGCTCAACCCCACTGGCAGCTTTAAAGATCGTGGCATGACGATGGCGATTTCTAAAGCTAAGGAATCTGGCTCGGAGGCGGTAATTTGTGCGAGTACGGGGAATACTTCGGCAGCAGCGGCAGCCTATGCTAAACGTGGCGGATTGAAGGCTTTTGTCTTAATTCCCGATGGCAAGATTGCCCTTGGTAAGTTGAGCCAAGCCCTAATCTATGGCGCAGAAGTAATTGCGATCGATGGTAATTTTGACCAAGCCCTCGAAATTGTGCGGGAAATGTCGGAAAAATTTCCGATTACGTTGGTTAACTCTGTCAATCCCTATCGCCTTGAAGGTCAAAAGACGGCAGCCTTTGAACTAGTAGAAGCGATCGGTGATGCCCCTGATTGGTTATGTATTCCGATGGGCAATGCTGGTAATATTACCGCCTACTGGATGGGATTTTCCCAATATTATGCATCGGGCAAATCCGCCAAATTACCTCGAATGATGGGATTTCAGGCTGCGGGATCTGCTCCCTTAGTAACAGGACAAGTCTTTGATAAACCCGAAACGATCGCTACAGCAATCAGAATCGGCAATCCTGCTAACTGGGCAAAGGCTCTCAAAGTGCGGGAAGAAAGCGGCGGTGCTTTTCATAGCGTCACCGATGTCGAAATTCTTGCGGCTTACAAGTTCTTAGCTGGGGAAGAGGGCGTTTTTTGCGAGCCTGCTAGCGCCGCTTCAGTCGCGGGATTGCTAAAAATTAGCGATCAAATTCCTTCAGGAGCAACGATTGTGTGCGTACTGACTGGCAATGGTATTAAGGATCCCGATACGGCGATCGCCTGTGCCGAATCCAAATTGCATAAGGGCGTTGCCCCCGATATTACTAGCGTAGCGAAGGTCATGGGCTTTTAAATGGACTAGGACTTAAATCCCCATAAGAGAATGTCAGCGCGAAGCGCCGACATTCTCTTATGGGGCATCACTTGGTGATAGCTATAAGTAGCTAGGCATAATTAAAAACCAAAGCCAGAGAGCATACCGCCCGCGCGGCGGGCGGTATGCTCTTCTGGGTTTTTACTTATTAATATGGACGCATAGGATAAAGTCCTTGGAGGGCGATACAATACCGTAAAGCTAAATAGGGTTGTAAGGTTGAAACTGATGCTGTTTGCAAGTTTGCACTATTGACGACAGCAACGGCTGACGGATTTGCTGATGCAGCAGCCTTAGCACTACTAGAATCTAAACTTAATCTAATATTTTCTTGACCGCCAAGCTGTCCAAGTTCATAACGATTAAGCCCCTTTCCTTGACCGTAGCCGATGGGAATGCGGCTCCGTAGATCGGGCAGATTAAATGTAGTACTTCCGTTACCGCCATAGTTTGTACCCAACAGCGAGAAAAGAGCTGTGTTTTGGCTAATGGGAATCGTTTGACCATTGGCTTCAGCCCAATTATTTGGGCAGAAATCATAGGCTACGAGCATAATCTCTCCAAGTTCTGGCTCGGAAGATGCATTGGCAGGAGCGGTATATCCGCTCAAAGACAAACCAACTACCATGGCAAAGCAGACAAGAATCGAGATTAACAGCCTGATAGTTTGATGCAATCGATCGCCTAGTTTCATAATTCTATGTCTTTGTATTTCACTTTATATTTCATGTTTTTAGGTTCCAATCAAAAGGAGATAAGAGAATCAGGCTCATAGCCCGATCGCAAAGATCATAAATCTATGAAACCCTAAGCCTCAAATCCTCATGAGGGAATGACATCAGAGCTAGCCACGGCTAGGAAATATGCCATTAAGAGCTATGCAATAACGCAATGCTAAGTAGGGCTGGACGGGTGAAACTGCGGCTGGTTGCAGTTTCGCATTATTAACAACGGCAACTGCTGATGCATCAGTAGAAGCGGCAACTTTAGCATTAGCCACAGCTACACCTAAGGCAACATTTTCCTGCCCACCAGTCTGACCGAGTTGGTAACGAGAAAGTCCATTGCCCTGACCATAGCCAACAGCTACGCGACTGCGTAAATCGGGTAGATTAAAAGTGTTGTAGCCATCGCCACCATAGGTGGTACCAATTAATGCAAACAGGGGAGTGTATTGATTGATCGGCAATGTCCGTCCATCCGCTTCAGCCCAGTCTTGAGGACAGAAGGTGTTAGCGGTAGTCATAATTTCCCCAATAAACGGATCGTATCCAGCATTTGCAGGAGCATTGTATCCCCCCAATAAAATTCCCACCGCCATAACAAAGGATGCTAGAACCGATAGTGATACTTTGATAGCCTTGTGCACTTGATGACCTAATTTCATATTTCTATGTTTTGTGGTAATTCATAGGTTAATTGACTCAAAAAGAATATTGCCGCTTACTTTGTTAGCAAATCAATACAAACTAACAAAGTAGTTATGATCACGCTGCAATGCGATCAATAAATTAATACCAAATAGATATTTATTTGGATCTATTACTGATATTTGCTTGCTTATATAATCTTTTTGAAGTCCTCACGATACTAACATTTCAAAGTAAACAAGGATAGATAGGATATGTAAACTTTTTTATATAGCGATCGCTAAGTATTTGCCAAGTATTTGCTAAGTATAATGAGATACCGAGAAGTTCCTATGAAATGCAAATATAGTATTTGCTGGCTTAGGCTCAAATCAAGTTATGGTGATTAATACATTAACTCTTTAGGCTATGACTAAATCGTGAAATGATCGTGAAATCATTATTTTCTAATTTGTCGTATCTAGTCAAACTACTTTTTTATCGCGAAACAATCGGGGTTTTCAATATGTATTTTTCAATATGTATATATCTGTCCTAAATCATTTATGAGAAAAATAGGGCTTCGACTTCGCTCAGCCAGCGGAGGGATATAATGGCTAGGCGAAATCGAAGCCTCTTACAAGTCATTTAGGATTGCTAAAGCTGTTACAGTCGCGTTATTTCAAAAAGTATTAAAAAGTATCAAAAAGTAATTGAAAAATTAAATTAACGTGAGTTCGATAATGCCATTTGCGCGGCTCTTTGCGCCACGCAAATGGCGGAAAATGGTAAAAAAAGAGAAGCGATTTTTATCATTTTCCGCCTTCGTTGAACTGATGTTAAATTAAGTCCTAAGTAGCTAGGCATAATTAAAAACCAAAACCAGAGAGCGTACCGCCCGCATAGCGGGCGGTACACTCTTCTAGGTTTTAAGTTGACTTATGCCTAGCTACTTATCCCAATTCACAAAAGTGTGACAACACTTTTGTGAATTAAAAACTAAGGGACTTGCGAGAAAATAAGATACCAATCCAGATTTACCAGAATCGGTGGCGCGGCTCCGCCGCGCCACCGATTCTGGTTTTATATTTGGTACTTCATTAAATCGCAAGTCCCTAAACTCATTAAGGTTTTGAGATTCCCAAAATGGCAACGCCATTTTGGGAATTGGTATTATAGCTAGAGTCACTTGAATGAGGACAAATCAAACCCCAAGAATTGATTGGCGGCGCTTCGCGCCGCCAGTCAATTCTTGGGGTTTATCTCCTAGTACAATTGGCGACAGCTATAAATATAAAAAAACAAAACTGGGGTGCATACTGCACCCCAGTTTTGTTTTTTTACTTATCTAATTAAAGAACTACTAAAGAACTACTAAATATCTTGCAATCTCAATCTTACGGAATCACCGTGGGAGGGTAAGCCTTCGGCTTCGGTTAACAAAGCGATCGCCCCAGAAACTTCCTTTAAGGCTTCAGGACTGTACTGAATCAAGCTTGAATGCTTTAAAAATGTTTCAACCCCCAGTGCCGAGGAATAACGCGCCCCCCCACAGGTAGGCAAAGTGTGATTTGGTCCTGCGAGGTAGTCACCGACTGCCTCAGGTGTAGAATGCCCGATAAAAATTGCCCCTGCATGACGAATTTGATCGATCAAGTGCCAAGGTTCTTCGACTTCTAATTCCAGATGTTCTGGGGCAAATTGATTGGATAGCTCGGCGGCGGTATTGAGGTTATCGACGACGACAATTAAGCCATAGTGAGCGATCGCCTTTTCTGTCATTAAGCGTCGTGGATGGTTTTCTAACATCCGATTTACTTCTTCAGAAACGCGATTAGCAAGGCGCGAATCATTGGTGAGCAAGATCGATGCTGCCATTTGATCATGTTCAGCTTGAGCCAGCATATCTGCCGCTACGTAGGTAGGATTGGCGCTAGCATCGGCAATAATTAAAACTTCAGAAGGTCCTGCGATCGAGTCGATGCCGACACGTCCAAATACTTGTTTTTTGGCAAGGGTGACATAGATATTTCCCGGTCCTGTGATGACATCAACCTTGGGAATGGTTTCCGTACCATAGGCTAAAGCTGCGATCGCTTGCGCTCCCCCCACACGATAAATTTCTTCCACCCCAGCGACCTGAGCCGCCACTAAGATCGCGGGATTAATGGTGCGCTCCTGACCCGGAGGCGTAACCATGACAATCTTTTTTACCCCCGCAACTTTTGCGGGTACGGCATTCATTAAAACAGTACTTGGGTAGGCTGCTTTACCTCCAGGTATGTAAATACCCGCAGCATCAACGGGTGTATAGCGCTTACCTAACACTATGTCCTTATCGCCAAAATGCACCCAGCTTTTTGGCACACGCATTTTATGAAATTCTTCGATACGCTGATGAGCCATTTCGATCGCCTTGAGTAGACCTCCTTTGACCTGCTGATAAGCAGCATCAAGTTCCGATCCACTGACGCGCAGTTCCGCCGCTGTGAAGTCTTGACCATCAAATTCAGAGGTGTAGTGCAGTAGGGCGGTATCACCTTTGCGTCTAACTGTTTGAATAATTTCGGTGACTGTGGCTTCTTTGTGGATCATCTGATCGTCATAGATGCGATCGCAAATCCGTTTGATTTCGGATTCTGCTTCAGTTCTCTGGGTGACAATTCGTAGCATAGATTGTGACGTAAGAAGCGATGATTAATCCTAGCTTAACCTGTATTCCCGTAAGTTGTGTGACCTAAAAATCTAAAATTGCCATAAGCGCATGTTTAAGTAGCTAAGCATAAGTAAACTTAAAACCTAGAGAAGAGCATACCGTCGGCTACGCGGGCGGTATGCTCTTCTAGGTTTTGCTTTGCTTGGTCTAAATTCGGAACTATAGAAAAATCTCTAATACCGATTTCCAAAAGTGTGGCTACACTTTTAGAAATTGAAAACCAAACCCAGTAAGGGTTTTAAAATCACAACATGGTGTAGCCATTTTGTGATTTGGTATAAGTAGCTGGGCATAATTAAAAACCAGAATCAAAATCTGTAGCACGTTGCGCGTGCTACAGATTTTGTTCTTTTATGTTTTGCGCCTAGCTACTTAGAAATCTTGCCAAAGCCAGCATTAAGAGTAGCCAACAGCAGTCAAGGCTCCTGAGATAGAATCTAAAATAAAAAAACTATGCAATCGTCTGAGCGTTTACATCCAATCCATGGGGGGAATCGACAATGGGCGGCAGAGATGGCTAACATATCCCCAGCCCAGATCTTAGATTTTTCGGCAAGTATTAATCCTCTGGGTGTCCCTAAATCAGCGATCGCAGCGATTCAGTCCCAATTCACCGATTTGAGTCATTATCCCGATCCAGAATATACATTACTCAGACATTCCTTAGGCGAGTTTCATCAATTGTCCTCGGAATGGATTTTGGCTGGTAACGGAGTTGCCGAGCTATTAACTTGGGTGGGGCGCGATCTTTCGCAATTAGTTGCCACGGTGCTCTTTACGCCTGCTTTTACCGATTACTATCGCGCTCTAAAAACCTTCGATTGCCAAGTGGAAAAATATCCATTTCTAATTAGTAATCAAGAGGTAAGTTTTAAGACGGATCTGCCCGAAATTAGTAATTCTCATACCAAGGGGATCCTGATCAACAATCCCCATAATCCCACAGGCTATTTATTTTCTAGAGATAGTATTTTGCCCTATCTCGAAAGATTTGCCTTGGTGGTAATCGATGAAGCTTTTATGGATTTTCTCCCACCAGAACAGCAACAAAGCTTAATTGATTTAGTTCCATCTCATCCTAACTTAGTGATTTTGCGATCGCTTACAAAATTCTATAGTTTGCCTGCCTTGAGGCTTGGCTATGCGATCGCCCATCCCGACCGTTTACGGCGATGGCAGGCATGGCGCGATCCTTGGTGTGTCAATAGTTTTGCTGCCGCCGCAGGAATCGCTGTCCTCAGCGATCGGGAATTTCAGCAACAGACATGGGCTTGGTTAAAAAGTGCCAAATCGCAGCTATTCAAAGGCTTATCGCAAATATCAGGGCTAATACCCTTGCCAAATGCAGCCAATTACCTGTTGGTGCAAACAGAACTTGCAGGTTCATTTTTGCAAAAGGAATTATTGCAAAGGGATAAAATCCTCATTCGCGATTGTCTGAGTTTCCCCGAACTAGGCGATCGCTATTTTAGAGTTGCGGTAAGGTTAGAAAGCGAAAATCAAAAATTGATCGAGTCCCTAAGCGATCTATTCTAGCGATCTAAGCGATCTAATAAGTATAGCTGCCGCCAGTTTTGTTAGGACAAAATCAAAACCCCAGAGAGAGTTGCCGTGCTCCGCGCGGCAACTCTCTTTGGAGTTTTATGTCCTGATACAGTTGGCGGCAGCTATGGTTCGGCATAATTAAAACCCAAAGCCAGAGAGCGTAACACCCGCTGTGCGGGTGTTACGCTCTCTGGCTTTGGGTTATTGCCAGCGAATTCCCGTTAAACTCTCAAGAACAATTAGAAATAGCCTTGCATTAGGAATATTGCTATAGGTGAAAGAATATTTGCCTTTGCCAGACCACCACTTAGCATCTTGATGTTTAAATTGAAAAACTCCTCCACCTAAAGTAATATCCTTCATCTCAGTAACGGCAACCCTTTGAGGCTCTTTATTTTTTGTTACAAATTCCATAAAGCCCCTACCAATTCTTACGGCTTTGGGATTTCCTGTCATCGGAAATTCCACATATCCCAAGCTATTTAACTTTTCATTGACAGATTCTAGTAAATAAATGCTCCATACGCGCTCAGCCGTATTGGCAAAATGCCAATTATCTCCATCTTTAGGAACTTTTTTCTCCGCATGATATTGTCCATTCAAACAGTAGTCCTTTCCCGAAATATGCTTCCATCTGTAGGTATATGCCGTTCCTGCGTAAATTCCATTGACATAGTTGCGAATTTGAGTCACATATAAATTTGAGGCATCCTTAAAACAGAGTTGTTGTTTTTTGGGGATGGCGGTACGCGAACCCTTGATGAATAGCTTGACAATTCCCTGCTCGCCAACATAGGAGCATGAGTAGCGAAACTCCGTAATCAGATAAAGAATCAGCCCCACGATCGCACCAGTTGCGATCGCGATAATGTTAACCTCGTCGGTCTTAGACATGTAGCGAATACCGTAAGCAAATAACCCGCCAACGATTAAGGAGAGGGATATGCGTGCAGAAATGGGAATAGGCTGCTTAGAGTGAGTTAGATTGCTTTCAGCGGAGAGAATTGAGCCAATTTCGATTGGTGGAGGAGCAAAGAAATCCATATTAGAAGGAATTTGTCCTCCAGCGTGAGTCACAATTCCTTCATGGGGCATCCAGTTAGATTGATAGATCATTTTGGGTTCTCTAAGCAGATAGACAATACTAAATTAAACCCCAAAATCATGTTGTCGCGCGGAGTGCGACAACATGATTTTGGGGTTTATGTCCTGATACAGTTGGTGGTAGCTATAAAAAACAAAACCCAGAAGAGCATACCGCCCGCTGCGCGGGCGGTATGCTCTTCTGGGTTTTAAGTTTACTTATGCCTAGCTACTTACCAATTTAATTGTATTTGCGAGGTGTATAAACATACTGGCGATCGCTCCATTGTAGGTTCTTAGTTTTACTGGAACCAACAATAATCACTGTTTGCATATCGGCAAGTTCGGGAGCTAGTTCGGAGAGAGAAATAACTCTTACATTTTCGCCTTTACGTCCCATTCTATGACCTAAAATCACAGGCGTATCGGGCGATCGCCATTGTAAGAGCAGATCTCTAGCTGCTGTGAGTTGCCAGCGCCGTTGAGTCGAAATGGGGTTATAAATGGCGATCGCAAAATCGGCTTGGGCGGCAGCAGTTAAGCGCTGGGCGATAATTTCCCAAGGTTTGAGAATGTCGGAAAGAGATATCATGCAGAAGTCATGCCCGATTGGCGCACCGATCGCCGCCGCCGCCGCTTGAGCCGCAGATATTCCTGGCGCGACATAAATAGTAATCTGGTTCCATTGAGGATCAGGCGACTGATCTAAAACTTCAAATACTGCGGCTGCCATGCCGTAAATTCCAGGGTCACCAGAAGAGACGATGACCACTGATTTTCCTTCAGCCGCCAGATCGAGAGCGAGACGGGCGCGATCGAGTTCTACTCGATTATCGGAAGCATGAACGGGCTTCCCTCGCGTAAATTCTTTGATTAGATTGATATAGGTTTTGTAACCGACAAAATCCGTTGCATCCTCTAGAATTGCCTTAACTTCTGGAGACATCCATTTGGCTGCTCCCGGACCAGTGCCGATAATTGATAGCTTTCCTCCAGTTTCCGACCGATCAATTAGGGTAGTTTGATAAACTAGATAGGTGGAGCTTAGCTGAGACTCTATCGATTCTAAGGAGATTTTGCTGGAGATTACTTCTATTCGATGGGTCGCATCATCGGCAAAAGGAAGATGACTTTCGCTGAGCCAAGGCGCTATGCCGATTAGTTTAACTGTTTTCCCAGCTAATAAATCCGCTAAAAATGTCTTAGCCTGTTCATCATTATTCAGCAGTCGATAGCCATCAGGAGGAGATAGGAGGGAGGTTTGAAATCGGAGATCACCAGTAGTTGTAATCGCTGCTTGGATTTGGAGCATATTGGCGATCGCTCTAGCTAAATCGTTCGCGCCATTCAGTCCGCCTAAGAGGGGAACGACAGCACTGCCATCTTCAGCGATCGCGATTACGGGTGGTTCGGCTCGCTTATCGGAAAGTAAAGTAGCGATCGAGCGGATTAAAATCCCTGCGGCACAGATCCCAATAATGGCATGTCCTTGGCAAAATAACTCGCTTACAATTTCGCTAAACTTGCTGTATTGGCGATCAGCAGATTGAGTACGCGATGCTAATCCATAAATAATGGCATGGGGAATCGTATTTTGGATCTGTCGAGCGATCGCGACACTCTTCTCTCCTAAGATAATGATGGCAGGGGGTTTCATTAGATATTCATTCACTTAATCATTATTTGTTCGATGGTTACTCCCTTCCCAGTAAATAATTAGATGTTGCGGCGCTTCGCGCCGCAACATCTAATTATTATAATTATTATTTTTTGATGTCTATTTCTTTGGTGGGAAGGGAGTATTTGTTCGATGGTCATTGGCTGGAACCTTCTATTGAGGCTTGGTTTGACTGGGAATCATGACGATCGCCCAATAGGGAACTTCATCGGCAGTAACTGAAGCGATCGGCTTGATATGCTGATTGGGCATGGTGGCGCGTTCGATATATAGGGCGCGAGAAAAGAGGTCTAATTCTTCTAAAACGGATTTCACCTTGGCAAAATGTCTGCCGAGCTTAATGATAATGGCGGCATCGGCAACGGCTAAGCGATCGCGCAAAATATCTGCTTCTAAGGTTGCAGGCATAATGCTCAACACGTCATTTCGATAGGTTAAGGGTGCGCCTAACATCGCAGCGCTGGCAAAGGTGGAAGATATCCCAGGAATCACCTCGGTATGAAACCGATCGGAGAGGCGATTAAAAATATACATAAAGGAACCGTAAAGCATCGGATCGCCTTCACATAACACCGCGACATCGCGACCCGCCGATAGATGTTCGGCAATCTTCGCCGCCGCCACATCATAATAGGGTTGTGAAGAGCGATCGACGCTAAAGGGTAGTGGCATCGGTACTTCTATTTGCTCTGGACGAATAAAATCTGCAACGATCGCCCTTGCAAGCACTTTGCCACTTTCCATCGTAGGATAGGCAATCACGGGAACAGAAGTTAAAATACGATGAGCCTTGATTGTTAATAGCTCTGGATCGCCAGGACCAATTCCTAAACCATAGAGGTTTCCCGACCTTATTTCGCTCTTGTTCTCAGGGTTCATAACTCATTCTCCATCGCTAATGCATTCACGGCTGCGGCTGCCATCGCACTTCCCCCTCGCCGACCGTGAATGGTCAAAAAGGGTACACCACGACTATTTGCGGCTAATGCGGCTTTTGATTCGATCGCACCCACAAAACCTACAGGGAATCCTAGTATAACGGCTGGTTTGGGCAAACCTTGATCGATCATTTCTAATAGCCGAAATAAAGCAGTGGGCGCATTACCGATCGCCACGATCGATCCTTCCAAATGCGATCGCCATAGTTCCATTGCCGCCGCTGATCGGGTGTTATTAATTTGCTTGGCGAGTTCTGGTACTTCAGGTTCGTTCAAAGTACAAATCACAGAATTATTGACAGGTAGACGCTTGCGGGTGACTCCATTTGCTACCATCTGTGCATCACAAAGAATATTTGCACCGTTCTTTAACGCATTTCTGCTAATTTCTACTACGCCCTCGGAATAGGCAAGGTCGCTCACAATATCGGTCATACCACAGGCATGAATTAACCGCACAGCAACCACTTCAAGTTCGGGTGGTAAGATTGATAAATTTGCCTCAGCGCGAATGATGGCAAAGGATCGGCGATATATTTCACTGCCATCACGAATATAATCAAGCATGGGAATGGTCAAGGGAGATCTCAAGTATAGAGCTGATAAAGCTAAAGGATTTTGTGCTAACAAACATTTGTGCTAAATATTTGTGCTAAATATTTGTGCTAAGTGGCTGGGCATAATTAAAACCCAAAAAGCTGTAGCGCACGCTGCGCGTGTGCTACAGCTTTTTGGGTTTTATATTTAATTGCGCCCAGCTACTTAACAAACAATTGCCAAGTATATTGCCAAGACTAGCAAAGCTAGTCTTGGCAATATACTTGAGGATTTAATTATTTTGCAAAATTGTAGCTAACCTAATTCTAGGCTTGTGCATTTTACTCTAAGTCACTGGGCGCAATTTATAGCTGTCGCCAAGTCTAATAGGACATAACCAAGAATTGATTGGCGGCGCTTCGCGCCGCCAATCAATTCTTGGTTATGTCCTAAGTCAAGTGACTGTAGTCGCCAAATACGCTAATTAGCTAAGCATAAGTAAACTTAAAAATCAGAAGAGCGTACCGCCCACTATGTGGGCGGTACGCTCTCTAGTCTTAGCTTTTAATCAATAAGTGATTTGCAGTGTTACTGAAGCTTCAATCTTTTGATCGCCACCTAAAATTGGGACTGCGCTAGCTGCCTTAGCATAGCTATCTAGACGGGGCTGATTGATTGGGTAGGAAACTCCTGAATCGATAATCTGGATTGATTTGATCGTTTTTTGGGAGAAACCTAAAGTACTTAAAACGGTATTGGACTGAGTTTGGGCATCTTTGAGGGCATCTTGCAAAGCGAGTTGCTTAGCAGCGTATAAATCGGCATCATTGGCAATAAAACTAATCTGTTCGACTTGGTTAGCCCCTGAATTAACTGCGGCATCGAGGACTTCTCCCGCACGTTCTAGGGGCACGACAAAACTAACGCTGGTTTGTCCCGTAAATCCATCTTGACGTTGGCGATTGTTTTCGTAGACATACTTGGGATTGAGTTGTACGCTCAGGGTTTGCAACTTCTCGACGTTGAGCTGCTGCAAGGTCGAGACGATACTATTAGCTTGACGGGCTACTTCAGTTTGAACGGCGATCGCTGTTTTTCCTTCAACATTAACCCCAAGCTGAATTCTTGCCTTAACGGTTTTCACCAAGCGATCGCCGCGTCCTGTCACAGTGAGGATGCGCTCGTTTTTGATCTCAGCATATTTAGCACTGGTTTCCTCTGCTTTTACGGGAGAGGCGATCGTCGCTACCGAGGGAATACAAAAAGCAAGACTGAGAATGAATGTAGTTACGTGACGCATATGATTGACTCCTTACACCTTTGTTTAATGTTATTTTCATTTCTTCGATTTTTAAGATATCACCCAACTTAAATCGGATTTAGCGTGGTTACACTTTCAGATACAGGAAACAACTTGGTTCCCATTTTGAAGAAAAAAAGTCGCTATTTTATAGCGATCGCTATTCCTGTCGAGGCTTACAGTACTTAGTGCAATTTGTCTTCATCCGATTGTCTGCATCTGAATGTTTCAATATCAGTAGTTTCATAGAGCTAGAGCCAAAACCCATTTTCATAGAGCAGTGAAAGCATTATTCAGTACATATAGCTGTCGCCAATTGTATTAGGACATAAACCCCAAGAATTGACTGGTGACGCGAAGCGCCGCCAGTCAATTCTTGGGGTTTGATTTGTCCTGAGTCAAGTGACTGTAGCTATACCACTCAAGAGATGAGAAATATTGCTTCGTGTCATCACTTATCTCTTAGGTTTTGATTCATTTGGCAATAGATAGACTGAGGATTGGGAAAAACTAGCATTTTGATAATGAGAATGAAAAGCATTTTTCCTATTTACTAACTGGTAGTTCTAGATAGGTAAGAATGGGTATTTCAATGTGCCGTCTATCCTTATCCATCGAGAAAATTTCAGCATAAATATACTGTCTTAACATAATGCCTTATACCAAGTTAAGAAATAGCTACGCCATTTCTTAACTTAAAAAACCTTACTAAGTTTAGTTTTTAATTCACAAAAGTGTTGTCACACTTTCGTGAATTGGTATTAACATACTGTTTTAACATCGGTGTTAATTAGCTAGGCGCAATGAAATATAAAAAACAAAACCTATAGCACACACGCAGCGTGCGCTATAGGTTTTGTTTCTGGGTTTTAATTATGCCCAGATACTGATTGGGTTTTGTCTGTTTTTCTTGTCTGTAAAGTTATGGGGCACTAGAGAATAATAAGCTCAAAATATATTCTGTTTTTAAATGCTTTCAAATCTAAATTGGGGAGTATTTGTATAGGGTTAGTCTTGACAAAAATACTTTGCCACTAGCCCTTTCTATGAGTGCTTTAGACCTTGGTATATACTATGTTTTCTCTAAAGAAAAATATATGTAATTGCTGAAAGTTTTAAACTTTATTTGCTCGGGAATTTAATTGCATTTGACTATGTTACATATTAGACTCTTTAAGCTAATCTTAAGAGTATGTGGTGTGAGTGTAGGGACTTGTTGAAAAACAAGCGAATTTTTATGAGTAGCAGTGAGTCATGAGCGAGCAGAAAAAGAAACCAAAAGATTTTAGCGATCGCCTTGGGGAAATAGAAGATCCGAAAACTAAACGCTCCTTCCGTCCCAAATTGCGTTACGTATTGGGAATGCTCTTTATGGGCTTAGTACTGAGTGGGGCAACAGCAAGAACTTGGCAATTTTTTAGTAAACAAAAGTCCATTGAGCCTATTGCCCAAGATGCAAATGCGCCGATCAAACTATACGATCGCAATGGCTTTCCGCTACTCAATCCGCCGCCACCAGTAGATGCTGAAGTATGGGAATGCGATGTAGCTGTCGTGGGTGGCTCCTTGGGTGGCGTAGCCGCAGCCTATCACTCGATGAAAACGGGGGCAACCACTTGCTTAATCGAGCTAACGCCAATGCTGGGCGGTCAGGTAAGCTCACAGGGAGTGAGCGCGATCGATGAGTCCCTACTGATGCGCTATCGCCAGCAATTTCCGCTTAGCTGGACGCATTTTAAAAATATTATTGCCAGTCAGCCTGCATTACCAGAAGCCTATTCCTATCTAAAACCCGGGGCAGTGGTGGCTGATACCAATAGCTGTTGGGTGGGAAATCTCTGTTTTACCCCTTACTCTGGCGAGCTTGCGGCGGAAGAATTTTTGCGTGAGGCAAAGCGATCGGCTCCTAAGAGTCGATGGGAGACGCAGATTGCTTTTAAGGGAGCAAGTTTTAACGAAAAGGGCGATCGCATTACCTCGATCTATGGAGTGCGTCGCATTCCCCGCGATCCTAACTATTTACCGCAAGGGCGACTATCTCGCGAAATTAAAAGCTGGTTTAATTGGAACTCTGACGAAACCTTCGATAAAAAACCGATCCGTTTGCAGGCTCCCGCAGGCAAACAGATGATGGTAATCGACTCCACGGACACCGCTGAGTTGATTGCTTGGGCGAATATCCCGCACCGTCTGGGGGCGGAAGGCTTTAGCACCACAGGCGAAGTCCATGCTGTAGCAGACAATCCCGAATGCACACAAGCATTTACCTTTCCCTTTGTATTAAAAATTGCCGATGATGAGGGGCGATCGCTCAAGGAATTGCGGAAAGTCCAGCCAGGATATTCGCGGGAAGAACATCGCAAGGATTATGACTTAGGCAGGTTCCCCATGTTTGAGGGGAACAGCATGTTTAACTATCGGCGGATTGTGAGCATGAAGCGCGACGATCCCTTTAAGGCGATTCCTGCCAAGGGCGATATGACCGTAGTTAACTGGAATCGTGGTAATGACTGGGGGGTAATGAATCCACCGCTGATCTTGACGGATAAACAAATTCGCGATTCAGGGCAACAACAAAATTGGCTTGGGGGCTTAAATACCACGGCTCTTAAGGATGGCGAAAATCATGCCCTATTATTCGCCGAATGGTTGATGGATAAGTACGCATCCGCCGAATTTCCGCTCCGCCTCATGTCAGGACCCGATAGCCCCATGCCCACCGAGTCGGGGCTGAGTATGTATCCTTACATTCGCGAGGGTCGTCGTATTCTCGGACGTGCTGCTTACGGTCAGCCAGAGTTCTTTATGCGCGAACAAGACCTGCGTAATGATATGGAGGGGGGGCGCAACTTTAATCCGACCTCCATTGGGTTAACGCATTATGCGATCGATATGCATGGTTGCCGTTATCGCAATTGGGAGCCATCGAAAGCCCCCAGCTCTGCTCCTACCAATGAGGATAAAGTCCGCCCAATTATCTTGCCCTTTGAGAGTTTGATTCCTCAACGTATTGATAATTTATTGATGGGTGGTAAAGCGATCGCCGTTAGCCACATTGTTAATGGCGCAACCCGCATCCATGTTGGCGAATGGTCGGCAGGAGCGGCGGCAGGAGCGGCGGCGGCATGGATTGTCTTACAGGACGATGCATCGTTAACCCCACAGGTAATTCTCGATCGCGGCAAAATTAACGATCTGCAAGCTCTCTTAAAATCGCAAGGTATGTTGCTAGAGTGGTAGCTCCTATCACCTTAGTTTCGATATTCTCGATGTCACCCAAGCATAGGATGGCGGCGCTTCGCGCCGCAGTCCTTTGTTCTAAGAAGAGAATCGCCGCGCTAAGCGCGGCGATTCTCTTCTTAGAACAAAACACAAAATGGCGTAGCCATTTTGTGTTTTGGGATTATTTATGCTTGTGGTTTCCGAAAGATAGTAGTAAAAACTTGCTTAATGGTGAGTAATACCAATCCCAAGGCGATCGCGGCAAAAATCATTGTTGCGCCCGAACCGATCGCTAATAGCAGTGTTCGGACGAGAGTAGCCAACCTATTGGCGAGGGTATTTGTCGTCTGTAATGGAGCTGTCGCAAGCTTATGCGCCACCATATTCGTAAATGAGTAAAGCCCCGTGGCAATCGTCGCAGAGATTGCGGCTCCTGTGAGATTTTTAAAAGGGGATGGTGCTGCGTCTTGAGGAGATTGGAGTTTGGCTTCTTCAGGCATATCAGGATTGCAAAATCTGTGATTAGGTTAAGCCCATTAGCAGGACTTACTGCTAATGGGCTTTGGGAGGCATTGCGACTGGCGATCGCAAAAAAATCATTTAAACTGGCAAAAAACTTAATATCTTTGACCGCAAAATGATTTAAGATATCCGCACTCAACACAAAAATGCCAAGCCTGCTGGAAACAGTGGGCTTTTTTCTGCGTACTTTTATCATTGCATAAATATTTGTACGATGCGATCGCAAATTTACATCGATGAACTGCTCAAAGAAATAACAGTGAGCCAGAAGGTAAAATCCAAAGGGTTTGCGCCAGCCTTCCGCAAGCTCAAGCAAAATCCTCGCGCTTGGAGTTAATCGCCTACAATTACAGATGATGCTTTGAAAATCAACAAGTTTTCATTCTTAAATGCAAAATCCAATTCTTTAATTATGTCCAGCTACTTCGTAAGATTTTTCGGTTTTAATTATGGAGACCAAGATCTCTGTCTATGAAATCTGGTTACACCCTTCCTGTATTTGCGATCGCCGCTGCTAAGGCAGCAATATTACTCCTCCGTAAAGAAGAAGCAAGTTTAGTAGGACTTGACTTATTAGAATCTGGGCGCGGAGCAATCGCGATCGCCCAAAGTGCAGTTATTGATGAATGTACGGCGCTTGCCATTACCGTTAGCGATCCTGGCGATAATCTCGACTTAACTTCAGGGACACCTGTCTGGGCATGGGTGCAATTAACAGCTTCGACGGGAGCAGTGGCAGAACAGAGATTAATCCTTGAAGCGGGTGAAGGATTGGGGAAAACTGCGACTGGTCAGCCCGCCATCTATGCGCTAGCGCAAAATCTAGCAATAGCCAATCTATTACCATTACTGCCTGAGCATACTAAGGCAAGAGTGCGCTTTATTTTGCCTGAGGGAAAAGCCTTGGCTAAACGTACATCTAATGCTGCCTTCGGAATTCTTGAAGGTCTGTCGTTATTAGGAACTTCAGCGATCGCAAAGCCCCTTTCCGTTGCAGATAAATTGGAGGAGTTTCGCATCGATTTGCGAACGAAGGCAGCTACTTGCCCTGCGATCGCTTTTTATATCGGGGCAAATGGTTATCAAGTCGCCCAAAATTTGGGCTTTGCACCTTCGCAACTAGTCCAAACGGCAAATTGGATCGGGGCAATGTTGGTGGAAGCGGCACTTTTAGGAGTGACATCCATTACCATCGTTGGTTACCATGGCAAGCTTTTAAAACTAGCGGGCGGTATCTTTAATACTTCTAGTCACTTAGCTGATGCCCGCATTGATATTTTAGTGAGAGCCGCCGTCCATGAAAATTTACCTATAGCCTTAATTCAAGTAATAGAACGCGCACCTACTGCCGAAGCTGTTCATCAATTATTGGTAGAGCAGGGCTACGATCGCCAAATTTTTCAATATATTACTGACCAAATTACACAGCGGGCGATCGCCTATGTCCAGAAATATACCGATCTAAAAATTGCGATCGATACGATTCTGTGCGATCGCTTAGGCAAATTGGTTCTCTAATATTCCTAATATAGCTACAGTCAAACCGAATAGAGAGTGGCGGCGCTTCGCGCCGCCACTCTCTATTCGGTTTGATTTCCTGACTTAAGTGAATATAGCTATATAAAGCCTAATATAAAGATTGTGCCAAACCTTGTCTTTGTCCAAACTTAATGACCAAACCAGTTTACATTGTCGGTGCAGGGCCTGGTGACCCCGATCTGATTACCGTGAAGGGACGCAATCTGTTACTCAACGCTGATGTAGTCCTATATGCCAATTCTCTCATTCCCGATTCAATGCTGCAATTTTGTCGAGCAGATGCCGAAATTATTCCCACGGCTAGTAAATCTCTAGAAGAGATCTTAGCAATTATGCTCGACAGAGTGCGATCGCTTAAATTAGTCGTACGTTTACATGATGGCGATCCTAGCCTGTACGGAGCTATCCAAGAACAAATTGTCGCCTTAACCGAAGCAGAAATTCCCTTTGAAATTGTGCCAGGGGTTAGTGCTTTTCAATTAGCCGCAGCCCGTTTACAAGTAGAACTCACTATTCCTGAATTAGTCCAAACAATCATTCTCACCCGCATTAGCGGACGCACTCAAGTTCCAGATAAAGAAGAATTATCTAGCCTTGCCGCACATCAGGCTTCTCTATGCCTATATCTCAGCACGCACCATGTCGATAATGTGCAAAGGAAATTAATGGAACATTATCCCGCCGATACCACCGTGGCAATTTGCTATCGCCTCGGTTGGGAAGATGAGAAGATTTTGACCGTACCCCTCACAGAGATGGCAATGACGACCCATAGGGAAAATCTGACTAGAACGACTCTCTTCGTAATTAGCCCTGCATTAAATCGGATTGAACAAAGAGTGAAAGAGCGATCGCAATTATATAGTCCGCACTACAATCGACTGTTTCGATAAATGGCGATCGCGAGGAACATGGTATTACAACCTAGGTGGAGTCGGATCGACCAACGGTTTTGGGGTATTCATGTTGTGCAGGGTTATGGGATCTGACGAATTAAATCCCACTAGTCGGTATTTTTTGGTATAAGTAGGGGCGAGTTCTGGAGCTTCTACCCATTCATTAGTAGCCACAAATTCCTGTGAGGATCTACCACTCAAGCCAGTGCCTACGGGAGAACCACTAGCTTCCGATCTGCTTGCAACCTGATCTTTAGATGCAGCCTCTGGAGCCGCAGCAGCAGGGGGTCTAGCTTTAGATATATTATTCTCTTGAGCAATCTCATTGCGGCGACGAATTGGCTTAAAGGTTACTTCGATTAAACCGAGATCGGGGTTATTGATGCCACCACTGCGATCCAATCCTGGATTGCCCTCTTCCAGAACGATGAATTGTTTGGCGATCGCTTGAGGTCTTTCTAACGTCACAGAGCGATCGCAGATCAAACCATCAATAATTGAAACACCATCAATTTTGACACTCACCGCACTGGTATAGCTCGGAGACTGAATTTCAATTTTATAGGTCTCTCGAATTGCCACATTAATATAGCCCCTCCCATCGGCGCGGCGGATATTTCCATTTTGATTAATCGCAATCCCTAAGCCTGAGGTTTGAGGTGGATTGTATTTTGCAGGCAAGGAGGATACATTGGGATTTGACGAGGGATTTAACGAGCCATCAATAGGATTATTTTTAGTTTTCTCATCGCCCCCATGATTGGAGGCAGATGTCTGGTTGCTCCAGTAAGGATAACCAAATACTGCAATACCAGCAGTAAGTGCAACTACCATTGCCGCAATGCGTAGATTTGACAGGGTAATCATGATCGTCTTGGGATTTCAGTTACTGCAAATCTAACCTAATTACCGTAACAATCCTTTGTGGTTACATTTTTAGTAACAGGGTTAGGACATAAAACCCCAAAGATGGGTGGCGGCGCAAAGCGCCGCCACCCATCTTTGGGGTTTTAGCCATTAATTATTGGGCTTAACTAATAGGCTTAAAAAGCTCGACCCCGTCACGACCATCCCCTGCCGCACTCAAAAAAACTTTAACCTGCTCGTCTTTGGAAGTCGGCAGAGTCCTCCCCACATAATCGGGATGAATTGGTAACTCACGATGTCCGCGATCAATCAGAGCCGTTAATCGAACCACCTTAGGGCGACCGTAATCATGGATTGCACTGAGGGCGGCTCCAATTGTCCGACCGCTGTAAATTACATCATCCACCAAAACTACAGTCTTACCATTCAAGTCAAAAGGAATTTCGGTCTTACTTGGCGTTCTTAAACCAATGCGATCAAGATCGTCCCGATAAAATGTAATGTCTAGCGCCCCCGAAGGAACGAGAACGCCTTCTAATGTGTGAATCTGTTTGGCGATCGCCACACTGAGCGGCACGCCCCGCGTGTAAACTCCAAGCAAAACGACATTAGACAAATCTCCACTAGCCTCGACAATTTGCGAAGCCAAGCGGTTGATCGTACGACGCAATTCGTCAGCAGATAAAATTTCGACAATCTTAGATTGCAACACTATCCAGACTAGCCTATAAGTATTTTATCTCGATAAAAAGTCCTATAGATCATATAGATGAAAATATAACCTTCTATCTTCAGTTAAAACCCAGAAAATATCTCAAAATCCAAAAACAAAAAATCCAAATGTAGAGGAAATTAGAGACTTCCCCTGTACTTTGGAATTTTATTTGGAATTTTATAACATCTAGCAATGCTTATATCGGTTCCGAAGAAACCCTAGGCATCAGAACTTAAGCACTTTTCAATACTTGCAGACAATGTGGTAAGGGGGACAGCACCGACAACTACATCTACACGCTGACCATCTTTGAATAGCATGAGGGTGGGAATACTGCGAATACCATATTGTCCAGCAACATTAGGGTTCTCATCGGTATTAAGTTTGAGAACTTTAAGTCTACCTTCATATTTTACCGCGACTTCCTCGACAACGGGCGCAACCATTCGGCATGGACCACACCAAGGAGCCCAAAAATCTACTAGAACAGGGATTTCACTCTTAATTACTTCCTGCTCAAAGTTAGCATCCGTGACGGCGATCGCTGATGACATGCTTTGCTAACTCCCTAAATACTAAAAACTTTTACTTTTAAAAATTGTGTGTAGGTAGTATAACAGCTAGTATCCCCCTTTTGATAAAAATCAAATTTTATAGCTAGAACATAAACCCCCAAAGATGAATGGCGACGCTTTGCGCCGCCATTCATCTTTGGGGGTTTATATTCTAAGCAAACCTTACGTTGCTATAAGTAATTGTGCAAATAATTGTGCAAAATAAATTACCCAAACCTGTAAGGTTGCGCCCCGCAGGGGCGCAACCTTATAGGTTTGCATGTGTAATTAATTACGTCTAGGTACTTATAGCTACAGTCACTTGACTTAGAACAAATCAAACCCCAAGAATTGACTGGCGGCGCTTCGCGCCGCCAGTCAATTCTTGGGGTTTATGTCCTAGTACAATTGGCGACAGCTATATAAACGAAAAAGAATTACCCAAAAACACTTATAGTCAAAAAATAAGAAACCGCCTTTGCTGCTCATAAGCTCAGGCGGAATGTGGTGTGAGGAGTGAACGGAAACTTGCGTCTCCGCTTACATATATATTGTAGTCTAATTCGCTAATATGAATACGATCGCCCAACTTTTTCGGGTTTTTCAGAGTCGCAAAATGGCGGCGCTTTTATCTTTGGGATTTGCGTCGGGTTTACCCTACGCCCTAACCGATGACGCTTTCCGTGCATGGTTGACCAGTGTTAAGTTTGACCTTAGTACGATTGGTTGGCTAGGTCTAGTTTCACTGCCCTATTCCCTCAAGTTTTTATGGTCGCCATTTATTGACCGCTTCGTTCCACCATTTTTAGGCAGGCGGCGAGGGTGGATTCTGCTAACGCAGGGTTGCTTAGTATTGGCAATTTTAGTGATTGCTTTACAAATGTTTGCAATTGGCAATATTTCGCCTACGGAAAGAGTAGGGGCGCTACCCATATTAGCGATCGCCGCCTTAATTCTGGCTTTTCTCAGTGCCACTCAAGACATTGCGATCGATGCCTATCGGACAGATGTGTTAGAGGCTCAGGAAGTTGGAGCAGGGGTTGGCATTTGGGTGATGGGCTATCGTATCGCCCTTCTATTTGCAGGATTTGTCGGATTTAACTTAGCCAGTAAATTAGGCTGGGCTTGGGTATATGTCCTATTAGCAGTTGTGATGAGTCTAGGCTTGATTGCGACGATCGCCGCCCCCGAACCTCCCGAAGCCGAGGCACGACCAGCCACCTTAGATGAAGCCGTAGTTAAACCTTTTCAAGAATTTTTTCATCGGTTAGGAATAACCAAAGTGCTTCTGATCCTTGTATTTACAATTTTTTATCGATTTAGTGATGCCATGGTCGGTAAGATGGCAGTTCCTTTTTTAAAAACTTTATTTGATGATGGCACGATCGGTACAGTACGTCAGGGTATTGGCTTAGTAGCCACAATTGTGGGAACCTTGGCAGGGGGAGCGATTTTAAGCAAAATCGGCATTAATCGATCGCTATGGGTATTTGGATTGCTCCAAGCAATTAGCAATATTGGCTACTATGCCATTTCCGTAGTGGGGAAAAATGACTATGTTTTGCTCGCTGCGATTAATGTAGAGAATTTTTGTGGGGGATTAGGAACCGCAGGATTTTTAGGCTTTTTAATGGTGCTGTGCAATCCCAGCTTTTCTGCTACTCAATTTGCTCTTCTATCAAGTCTGTTTGCGGTTGGTCGAGATCTGCTAGCATCACCATTTTCTGGCGAATCCGCTCAATTCATTCAACGCAATATGCCCTCATGGACTGCTATTAATCATATTTCTTGGTTAGCAGGCAGTGATGGCAAGGGCTGGGCATTGTTTTTCCTGTTAACCCTCGTCTTAGCCATTCCTGGAATGATGTTTTTACCATTTTTTGCTCCTTGGAATGGGGAATTTAAAAAAGTAGATTCCTTACCCACTGATTAGTATAGCGATCGCCATTGTAGTTAAGAGATAAAACCCAAAATAGAGTTGCGCCGCAACTCTATTTTGGGTTTTATCTCTTTGCCTCACACGATCACCAAATATTTCACCCGATCGCGTGAGGTAAAGAGAGAACTAATTCCAGTAATCTACTAATCAATGAAGCCTTAAACTGACTGCACCCAGCGCTCCAACGCTGGGTTTTTATTTTGGGAATTTTAGTTAAGAGTCATTGGTGAGTACTCCTGAAAAATCCACAAATTCAATAACAATCCCATTATGAGAACCATTAGGAAGAAACCTAATACCAATTCCCAATATGGCAATGCCATTTTGGGAATCTCCAAATCTTACGGGATTAGTTGTAACCCTTAGCCTAGGGTGGCAACACAGAAAAAGAGAAGGTCTACAAATATCGTACCCAATACTGCGCCACTAAATGACCAGTAGCCTAAATTGGGCGATCGCATAGCTTTGTTGCCCACAATCAAAAGCAAGGCCGCCAAAACACAAGCCCATGTCATGCCCCAAGGTGTTTCCACTAATGTTAAGGCACTTTTTAAGATCGGTTGAGCGAGGTTGATATTTGCCTCAACTTGCATCAAGCCTTTCCAATAAGGAAAAAGTTGGGCGATATAGAAATAGAAGTCGGTAATTGCCGTTCCCAATAATGAGCCGATATAAAACCAACCCCCAATGCGGTGAGAATCGCTACGGATTGCCCATATTGCCCAAGGTAGGGCTAGAGATTCCACTGGTACGTGGAAAGCGGGTTCCCAGCGCAGCCAGCCCCAATATAGAGAACCACATAGCCAAGTGAGGCTAAAGCCCCAGATGAGACTACCCCATAGCTTAGTATTGGTCTCTTCCTCTAAATGTTTGGCGATCGCCAACCAGCCAACCGTACAGATCAAGCTCAACCAAGGCGCATAGCGTACTAGGGGAGCTTCAAAAAATACGGGGACGGAAACTAAAAATAGGGACGCAAACCAAAATTGCCAATGTTGCACCAAGGATGCAATGGCAAGTAAATACTGTGATATCTGGGGAAACGCAGACGAAACATTTTCAGTTAGGGATATAGCCTGAACTGTTGATGTAGAACGTTCTAAGGGGCGTTCCTGTAGTTCAACCTTGTCAGGATTTAAAAACAAAGTATCTTAAAAAGTTATGTTAATTATTATTACTTAATATATTAACAGGCTTTTTTAAGCGATCCCCCATAGTCTCTAGCTTTTTTTAAGGTTGTCGCTTACCCATTGCCGAAATTCTTTGAGGGTTTGGCGATCGCCTAATTCAAGTCGCTTCTGCACAAACTCCACTAAAATCACCGCAGGCAAATTAGGAAAAGATAGACTATGTTCTATTTTAAGGTATGCCCCATTTTCCAAGCCTAGAAACTCTAAGCTATAGCCGTCGTAGATCCAAATTTCAGGGACTTGGAGTTGAGCATAGATCGGTAAACGGCGATCGCTAGGATTGGTGATATCAACTTCTAAAACGAGATCGGGTGGCGGATCTTGACCCATCGTAATTACTTCTTGATTACGAATTTTTGGCTCGTTCTGAATGTAATAACAAGAGTCAGGTTCAGCACCAATCTTGAGTTCAGGAATCCGCATCAATAATGAGCCACATTTACATAAATCTATCTCTAGCTCATCGGACAGTACTCGAATTAAATCATCAATAAACCGATTGCTGCGCTCATGTAGCGCCATTGGCGACATAATTTCTAAATTTCCATTGATGTAATGAAATAACGTGCTGCGGCGATCGCCTACTTCTTCCAGCAATCGCTCAAAGGTTCGCCAACTGATGTTTTCGAGCCAGATCCTTTGTTCGGCAACTGGTCGCACTTGATCGCCGCGATCGGGCAAAGCCATAAACTCTTCATCAGTCCAATTTTTGGCTTTAGCTTTTTCTGTAGCGATCGTCATGGCTTTAATTTCTTTTATCTAGTGTGAATCTGTGCCAAGTCTTATAATCCTTTTGCTGCTCCAACAATAGTTTTTAGTTCTTCAATTGTATTGAGTAATTGTTGATAGGACGCTGCATCTTGGACGACTAATTCTGCTTTGCCATTGATGGTTAATACTATGGGATGTCCAGTATTTCTCATCTGGGTGATGAGTTCATTGGTATTACGCTTGAAGGTTGATAGTGGTTGAATGTCTTGGCTAAGATTAATCATAGGGCTATCGCACTAAATTTGCATTCAATTTAATGCTAGCACGAAACAGAAGATGTGAAATAGCTTAAACAGTTTGATCAATTGCACATAGGTTTTCTGATTCCATTAGGAATAATGCTTGACCCGTATGCGATCGCCAACTCTATCTAAACAATTTCTGAGGTGGTGGCTCAGTTTGCATAAATGAAGTAATAAAGTAATTAATCTAAATAATACTCGATATCGTCTAGCTAAGACACCATTTAGTTGATTAGGCAGAATTTTTCTGTATAACATCCCGCATAGAGTGATTAGGCAGAATTTTGATATTTAGTCCATATGCCCTATAGTCATACTAGGTAGAATTTTCTTGTCTGATACTACAGTTATACCTATTTCAAGACCTGCAACATACCAGCAGTAAGTGTCGATAATTAAGGAAAGTATTTCCCATGGAGAACAGAGTTTATTATGGAGAATATTCTCTATGGCATTGGACTGAACTGGTGCTAAAACAGAACATAGTCCTTCCGAAATATCAGCGTTACTTCGTATGGGACGAGAAACAAGTAAGAACTCTGATAGAAACTTTCAAGGAAAAACAATTTGTTCCACCCGTTACGATTGGTGCGTTTAAAATTTCAGATACGAATAAAAATTTAATACTTGATGGGCAGCAAAGAATAACAAGCATAGTATTGGCATATCTTGGCTTATATCCAGATGAGCAAACCTATAAAGCTACAATAGAAAAATTTGCCAGTGATAATGACGATTCAGATGAAGATGAAGAATCACAGCTTGATAATATCCTCGAATGGAACATAGAAAAATTAACAGAAAAGGGTCGAAGCAAAGAGACAATACTTGAAAACGTTACACAGGGCAACTATAAATTGATCAACTTAGGTATTGATGATAACTTCCTTAAAAAAACTTTTTTGGGTTTCTCATACTTGGTTCCACAGGTGTCAGATGAAAAGGAACAACAAAAATATTATTCATCTGTATTCAGAAATATTAATATCCAAGGTAAACCTTTACTTCCACAGGAAAGCAGGGCTTCTTTATATTTTTTGGATCAAGATCTGGTTGATTTTTTCTCTCCTGACTTTAGTAAGGAGATCAAAATAAAAGTAAGTAATAGTGAGACTCAAGCTGATTTTGTCAGGTACTTATCTCTTTTGTCTCAGTATCACAAAAATCAAAGCGAAGCTACAGTTGCAAGAGGCTATAAATCAAAGATGGAAAAATTTTATGAAGAATATATCTATGCCTCAGTCAATGATGTGCAGTCAGAAATTTATGGTAGATTCTCAGGTGTTTTTCCAGATAAAGAGTACAAGGAAAGATTTTCAAATATAAGAAGTGCTTTAAATGAACTGGCAATACCCAGAGAGTATATTTCTATTATTGATTTAGATACATATCTTTTTGGCTTAGCTTATCAAATTCTCTTCAAAGGGAAAGCAATTGATCCTGTAATGAAAGAGGAGTTAAAACAGAAATTAAGCGAAGAAATAGAAAAGTTTAAGCAAGAAGAGTCACATAGAAAAAGCCCTAATGACTTAAGACATTTGAGGAATCGTATCCACCAATCAATATCTATTTATGAGGAATACAGCACCCAATGAGCCATAATAGTTTTATCTTATCTCCAGTTTTTCGGACTTTAGAAGATGTTATCTCTGCAAGTATAGGAATAGGTAGCGGAATAGAAACCTATCCCTTATGTGATTATGTAATGCAGTCCGTTTTCCTTAAAATGACTGGATCACAAGAGCAAAAAATGAAGTGTGTTTGTTGGGAATTAGCAACTAATAATTACGAGTATAGATATACTAAATTTACTCAAAATACACTGGGAGAATGTTCAAATTACAACGACAAAAAATCTATATATCAAGACTTGATAAAACAAATAGAAAGGCATACTTCCTCCTCTTATAGGATGAATGAGGCTACCAGAAATGATATCTTATCAAGAACTACATCATCAATAAACCAAGTATTCTTAGAGTCGAACTTATTAATATGGGCTCAAAAAAGTTTCTATGAATACTCCGACATATGGGCTGGTATTACACATAAATACTTTGCGACCGATAATAACACCTTATTTTCAGAGATTGCCGGCTCTTATTCACTTAAGAAAATGTATGAAGACCACTTGTATAAGCATAGAAACAGAGTTGCTCATAATACACAGTCATACCAACAAAATCTACCGACATTAAAGACACTTGAAAATGAATCTTACAGGTATAACAATTACTTTATTTATTTTGCGATATTGATGTTAATAGACAATATTTTTGTGCACATATATGGGAGATATTTGCAAGCTCTTGAAGAGGTTTGATAGTGCGATCACAGATATTGTAGTGCGATCGCCAATCTTGTAGCGTGCGTTCATAAAATGAACCTCATATGCCGATCACCAACAAAGCACCTAAAGCGATCTTTGGGGCGTGGAAAGCTTAGTGCGATCGCTGCTCTTTTAGAGTTTGTTAATGCCACATAACACCTAATTTTTATATTAGCAATCTATTTGTAGCCTTTCCCATTCGCTTATAATGCCAAATAAAGCTGCGATCAAGGAAAATTCAAATTATGGCAGTCCGTCAACCGCGCTATAGCAAAGAAGAATTTGCCCAACGAGGCGATCTGATATATCAAACGCATATCCGTCCACAGGTCGAAGCAGATAATCATGGCAAAATAGTTGCGATTGATATTGAAACAGGGGCATATGAAATTGCAAATGATACGATGACCGCTACTCGTCGTCTTAGAGAACGCTTACCCGATTCCCAAACTTGGGTTGTCAGAATTGGCTATCGTGCTGTCCATCGTTTCGGTGCGCGGAGCTTAAAAGAAAAGACATGATGCAAGGATACGTTAATAAGAATTGTGAAGCCACGATTCTTGTAGTCGTCCGAAACAATGACAAACTAAAATCTATCAACACTGTCATCGATACAGGATTTACAGGTTTCCTAAGCCTCCCAAACGAGATCATTACTGAGCTGGATCTGCCATGGAGTTATCGCGATCGCGGAACATTAGGAGATGGTAGTGAGGTTTTGTTTGATATTTATGATGCAGTAGCCATTTGGGATGGCAAGTCTCAGGAGATTGAAGTCAATTCAGCAGAAACAGATCCACTGATTGGGATGAGTATGCTTCGCGGATACAGACTGCAAGTAGATACAATTGAGGGTGGATTGGTGATCATTACAGATTTATCGGAATTTGCTAGCAGGTAGGGTGCTGTTTGGCAAAGCCATAACGCGCCAATAAAGACTGAGATGCGTTACGCTAGCGCTAACACATCCTACGGATAAGCTTACTGATCAATGAGGAGGTCGTAGCATCAATTACTACGTCCTCCTTTTTAATAAACAGTCAGGAATATTACAAGGTCAAAGATTGAGGATTGGTTTCAATCAACTTAGCTAGATCTTGCAAGAACTGTGCCGCATGAGCGCCATAGATCACACGGTGATCGGCAGTGAGATTGACTTGCATTTGACTAGCAACCTTGATTGCACCATCCTTAGTTGCCACAACTTGAGGACGCGAACCACCGATCGCTAAAATCGCACCAGTTCCCGGAGGCAAAATCGCATCGAAGCGATCCACGCCAAACATACCCAAGTTGGAAATGGTGAATGTACCAGAGTTATATTCATCGGGTTGCAATTGTTTCGCACGGGCGCGATCGACGAGTCCTTTCCAATCACGAGAGAGGCTGTAGAGATCGGTTTGATCAGCATTTTTCAAAACAGGCGTAATCAAACCACCGTCATCCATGGCAACAGCAACAGCAACATTAATATTGCTCTTGTACTCAATCCCGCGATCGCTATAACTTGCATTGATTAAAGGATGCTTTTGGAGGGTAACGGCAACAGCCTTAGCCAATAGCGCCGTCATGGTAACGCCTTTAGTCTTAACTTGCTTATAGAGCGCATCTAGGGCATCTGTCGTAATCGTATAACCAACACGGAATACAGGAACTGAGAGGCTCTGATTCATGTTATTGACCACAGCCTTTTGGAAAGTAGTCAGGGCTTGAGCCTTGCCCAGCTCAGGAGCAGCAACTTTAGCCACAGGCGCAGGTTTAGCCACAGGCGCAGGTGCAGTTACGGGAATACTTGCAGCAGCTACGGGCTGAGCCGAAGGTTGCAAGAACGCTTCAACATCGGCGGCAGTAACTCGACCATTCGGTCCCGTTCCAGCAATCTTGGCTAAATCAATACCATTGTCCTTCGCAATTCGTTTGGCTCGAGGGGATACAATTTGTCGTCCAGATGGCGCAGGAGCAGATTTGCGTGGCGCAGAAACTACCACATCGGGGATAGAGGCAACAGAAGCCGCCGTGGGGGATGAAACCAGCTTAGCTGGAGGCTCCTCGTTTTTCTGTGGTGCAGTCGAGCCATTGGCGGATGCTTGACCTGCCGCTTTTTGTTTTGCTTCAGCGATTTCTTCTTTGGTCTCCGCAACATAGGCGATCGCCGAACCAACAGGAGCAGATTCGCCCGCAGGAGTAATAATTACGCCAAGATAGCCTTCATAAAAGCTTTCGACATCCATATCAGCTTTGTCAGACTCTACAATCACGACAGTTTCGCCCTTTTCCACCTTATCTCCCGGAGACTTCACCCAAGAGGTGATTTTGCCTTCAGTCATGGTGGAGCTAAGCGCAGGCATGAAAATTTCGTAAATCATAGGGAATTTATAAATATCTAAATATTAAATATAAAGCTGTATTTGGAAATAACAAAGTTAATGCTTACTTATGAAAGTTATCCCGAAAGAATGGCTTAGAGAGCAATTTCCACAAGCCATCCTAAATCTTAACGTGTTTTGGTTGAGTATAGTAGCAATTATTCATTCATTTCACGATAAATGGTGGCTGTCGCAGGGGATGCTTGGGTGAGATATTGGAAAATCCAGAATTTAAATAACCCATCGAGAAATACGGGAACCGTCGAGATAAATGTTTGCGCCAAAATTTTATTTTCGGGCAGTCCGAAATGCTCGAATAAAACTGTTAATAGCGCATCCCAGCCTTCACTAGAGTGAAACCCTACAAAGGTATCCGTTGAAATAATGATCAAAAAAGCTTTGGCATTGTCATTGAGGCTATACAGAATTTCATCGAGAAATTCTTTAATGGTTGCCAGTTCTTTGCGTCCTGAAAGTAGAAAAAGATAGAACACAAAGGCAGCCGTAATATCAGATAACAAGTTCTTAATCCCATCAAGACTTGCATCATTATATTTCTTGAGGATTTTAATAGATTCCTGCTGAATTAACGCCTCGACCTCTTCAGATGCGTTTTTCTCAGTTTTTTGATTGCCCTTGTCTTCGGTTTTCTTCAATTCTTCTGATTTAGCAGTCTCAGTTTTACCAGCCTCAGTTTTACCAGCCTCAGGCTTACTAGTCTCAGTTTTCTTCAATTCTTCTGATTTACCAGTCTCAGCTTTACCAGTCTCAGCTTTACCAGTCTCAGCTTTACCAGTCTCAGGTTTAGCTGTGCCAGATTTCTCTTCTAACTGTCTGAGCATGATGGATTTGATAGTGTAATCAAATTCAATTCTTTCCTTTGTCATCCGCAGCTCATTAAAAGCTTTCTCCTCGACCGCAGGGCTAAACTTGACAGTCATCTTGCTGGTGTCGATGAGACTATTAATCATCGGACTAAATATCAACATTTTTGATAAAAACTGTACGGCAAGCACTGAGATCACCAGCACGACGATATAGCGCAAAGCCTGATTAATCCTTTGCCGCGATTGGCGTAATTCCTCAACAATGTCTTTTTCATAATCTACGTAGGAACCGCTAAGATTGCGCTTGACCCGATCGAACGCTTTAAAAAACGATCCCGGTAAAATACTTTTCTCTACCTGTGAAACTTGCTGAGATGCCTTACGGTAGTTTTTGGGCTTGTCGTTTTTAAAGAGCTGAAACTTTTCATCCCTATCTGGTTCGCCTTCTACTAAGTCGCGATCGCGCAAATAGCTAGAGCTTCTCGCAGATTTATCGGCATTATCCACCGCAATATCAATTGTCTGATTACTGGCGCTGTTGTACCTTTCAAGGGTGTAGTCAATAAAGGCGAGTTTTTGATAAATAGAAAATCTACGGCTATTGCCACCTAATTGATTGGCTGATAGTTGTCCATTGCCAACAGGATCGTTACTTTGATCGTTGGGAGCATATTTAGAGATCGCGGTATTGGCAAGATTGCTGGAACTTTGCGCCTGTAAATAGGGAAGCGACGCACTCACCTTGTAAAAATTTAGCTTCCCTGTAATGGTTCTGAGATACTTCTGAAGTTGAATCTCAAACACACTAAAGACACTGCTGCCAAAACTACCGTCATTGACGATTTTATTACCATTGAAGTTTTCTTCTTCAATACGTTTAATATTAACAGCCGCTTCAAAAGCCTCGTCAATTGCTCGCTCAGGTGTATTTTTAACCCAAGAAAAAATATTTTGCAAAGGTGAGGAGTTATTGTCTGGAGAATTTGATTTCATGGTGGGGCAATCGCGCAGTGGCACACAGTAAAGTGTTTGAAGAAAAGCAAGACTAAATCGGAATCGAGATCGATGATTAGCCCATGCATAGTTTAAGAGGCAATAATCATAGAGGAATGTTTTTGGGGAGCGATTTTAAATCGCGATCGCTTCTCTGATACCAATTTCCAAAAGTGTGGCTACACTTTTGGAAATTGAACACCAAACCCAGTAAGGGTTTTAAAATCACAAAATGGCGTAGCCATTTTGTGATTTGGTATGAGTTCCTTACAAGGGAATTTCAATCCGAAATTCGGTTCCTTCCCCAACTTTAGAGAAGCATTCCAATCTGCCTTGATGTTTCTCTACCACAATTTGATAGCTAATTGATAGCCCCAATCCTGTTCCCTTACCAACGGGCTTAGTTGTAAAAAAGGGATCGAAGAGCTTTTTCCGAATATCTTCAGGAATCCCATTGCCATTATCTATAATCCGAATCGCCACCATAGGCTGCTGATTTGGCTCTGTGGGCGGGGATGACTCGGTAATAATTGAGATTTCACTAGTAATATTGTTGTCAGCATGAGCCTCATCGATCGCATCAAGGGCATTGCTTAAAATATTCATAAATACTTGATTGAGCTGCCCTGCGTAGGCATCAACCATCGGGATATCGCCATAGCGCTTAGTTAAATTAATGGCAGGACGATCGCCATAGGACTTGAAGCGGTTTTGCAAAATGAGGAGGGTACTATCTAAGCCCTCATGGACATTGAAAGGTTTGCGTCCTTCCTGATCGGTACGTGAAAAATTGCGTAAAGACAGGACGATTTGACGAATGCGATCAGCTCCAATTTTCATGGATGTCAGCATCTTCGGCAGATCCTGTTGCAAAAACTCTAAATCAATCTCATCAAGGAATGCGGCAACCTCAGGGACGGGTTCGGGATAGTTTTTTTGATATAGGGCGATCGCCTCTAGGAGATGTCGCACAAAACGATTGGTATGGTTGAGATTGCCATAGATAAAGTTAACGGGATTATTAATCTCATGGGCGACCCCAGCCACCAGTTGCCCCAAACTTGACATTTTTTCCGTCTGAATGAGTTGGCTTTGGGTCTTTTGTAAATCCGCAAGTGCCTGTTCGATTAATAATGCTTGTGCTTGCGCATTGTGGGCATTGGCTTGCGCGGAATCAAATAATTCGGCTTGATCGATCGCGATCGCCAGTTGATTGGCGACAGCTTGCAATAGCTCCACCTCATCAGCACTCCAAGGACGACTGCCTTGGCAATGCGCCGCCACGATCACCCCCAATTTTTGTGATCGGGTCTTAATTGGTACGAGTAATTGCGAAGTAAACCCACTCTCCGAGAGGATCGTCCGACTGACGTTATCTAACTCCGAGCTAGTATAAATCGATTGAATTTGCACGATCTCTTGATTGATTAAGCGCTGCCCGACTCTAGTTAAACGGGATAGGGGATAGCTGACGGAGTTAGCGAGGGAGCTATGACTAACGGCATAATGCACTAGTTGAAACTCTGGGGGGTCGGTATTTGGCACATACCAAAAGAAATTACATAGATCGATGAGCAGCAGATCCTGAACTTCATTCACCGCCGTAGCAATGATCGTCTTGAGATCGAGGGAATTGCGGATCTGGCTCGCGAGGCGGCGATTTAACATTTCCTCGCGCCTCACCAAATCCTTATAACTTTGACGGGACTGCTCCAAGGCTCTCTCGGCGCGACGACGTTCCCACTGTTCCTTTTTGCGATCGCTAATGTCATGGGCCACAATCACAATATTTTTCACATCCCCGCGATCGTCCCGCATCACACTGCCCGATGACTCCAAGATCCGCCAAGTACCATCCTTGTGCTGCATTCGGTATTCTAATTTTTTACCTATTCCTGTTTTTAACGTCTCAGCCGCAGCTTCCAATACCTGAGCTTGGTCATCGGGATGGATTTTGTCATACGCCCATGTGCCCTTTAGCTCTGCCGATGTATAGCCGAGTACTCGATAGTAGGAAGGACTATTGTAAATGCGATAGCCCTGAGCATCGATCACCGCAATTAAGTCTGCCACATTTGCCATGATCGATCTAAACAAACGATCCTTTTGCAAGGCGGATAGGTCAGTTTCATCAAACTCACTATCGGTCTCACGCTCGGTGGTCTCATGCTCGGTGGTCTTGTCGATGCTTGCGTCCGCCATAGTGAATTTTTAAAGATAGGACAGCATGAAATCAAAATAAGTTTGCCTAACTGTGCAACCAAATGCAATAGCATTTTTTAAGTGGCTAATTTAGTTTTGGGTGCAATGTTAAATCTTAATTTAAATCTTAGTTTGGATCGTATGGATCGAACCAATAAACGGGAAAACAAACGGGAAAAACTCGTTTTACATCGATCTTGGTGGGCTCATGGCATAAAATTGGCGATCGCTTGTGTCTTGGTAATATCCCTGACAATGGGAGCAGCGATCGCCCCAAGTGTCGCCGCATTGCCTACCAAAAGCGCGATCAAGGATCCCCGCATCATCTTGAGAAATGCTTTACCCATAGACAGCGAAGTATTGCGAGATGTGCAGAAAACCTTAGAACAAATGCCTCGCCAAACAAATCTAAAGCGATGGAGCAGCCTTAAAAAAGATATTGAAACGATCTCGCGTACCCTAGTTCAAAATCAAGCCCAGTTAATTGCTGAAGTTAGTGCCGATCGCCAAGGATTGCTAACGGAACATTTGACCAGCTTAAGCAATTCTCTCGTCCCCCTACAGGAAGCAATTCTTGTCAAGGATCGCAACAATATCAAGGCTTTATCAGAAAAAGCTTTGGACTATGTAGGGCTCGCCGAAGCAGACTTGATCCAAACCTTCCCCTTTGAAGTACCTGCCCAGTATGCCTCCCTGCCTCAGCTGAAGGGACGCGCCCAAGTAGAGCTATCTACCGTCAAGGGTAATGCGATCATCACCGTCGATGGCTTCAATGCCCCAGTTAATGCAGGGCAATTTATCGACCTCGTACAACAAGGTTTTTACGATGGGCTAACCTTCACCCGTGCGGACGAAAACTATTACTTACAGACAGGCGACCCCAATGGCTCTATCGATGGTTATGTCGATCCAGCCACAGGTAAGTACCGAACTGTCCCCATTGAAGTCCGCCTTCCCGATCAAAAAATCCCCACCTATGGCAAAACCTTTGAGGAACAAGGATTGTCGGGAACTTTACCCGTACTTCCTTTTGCGGCTTTTGGCACTGTAGCGATGGCTCACCCCAATGACGATGCCAATGCTGGCTCCTCACAGTTTTTTATCTACCTATTTGAATCCGAGCTGACCCCAGCAGGATTGAATTTACTAGATGGTAACTATAGCGTTTTTGGTTATGTTACCGATGGCAAGGAAACTTTAGATAAACTAAGACTAGGCGACAAAATTTTGTCCGCCCGTGTTATTAGCGGTGCTGAGAATCTTGTCAAATAATTTTCCCAAACGTTTCCAATACGTTCGCGAAAATATTCCAGAAAACTTACAGAGGATTATGAATTTAATGGGTACTCCCCGTATCGAACCGTATATTTTGAGCCTGCCAAACCCTAGTAGTGCGATCTATCTAGCTGGGGCACGCGAAGAAAATCTCAAATTGATTGCCGAAGAGATCGGCGTACGGCTCGTATTACGGGGACAAGACCTATTAATTGATGGTACGACCGAGCAGATCGAACTCGTGGAAAAGTTGATTAGTGCCCTTAAACCCATGTGGTCGCAGGAAAAAACGATCGCCGCCGTAGATATTCGTGCTGCGCGTCAGGCGATCGTCGAGGATCGTTCGGGCGAATGGCGCGATCGGGCAACCATCTCCCGCAACCGCCGTGGGGACTCCGTGCAACCACGCACCTATCGCCAACAACAATACGTACAAGCGATGGAAACCAATGATTTAATCTTTGGTGTTGGTCCTGCGGGTACTGGGAAAACCTATCTTGCGGCTGTTGCTGCGGTAAGTGCTTTACAGAGTAACAAATTTGAGCGGATTATTCTGACTCGTCCTGCCGTCGAAGCAGGAGAGAGCCTTGGCTTTCTCCCTGGAGATCTTCAGCAAAAAATCGATCCCTATCTACGTCCTCTCTACGATGCTATGCATGAAATGATCGGCGCAGAGAGAGTTCCGCAGTTAATGGAGCGAGGAATTATTGAGGTTGCGCCCCTTGCCTATATGCGCGGACGTACCCTTAGCAATTCCTTCATCATCGTGGATGAGGCTCAAAACACCACGGCTGCCCAAATGAAGATGGTACTCACTCGACTGGGTTTCAAATCGCGCATGGTGGTAACGGGTGATATCACGCAGATCGATTTACCGCGCCATCAAAAGTCAGGCTTAATTGTCGCCATGAATATCCTCAAAGGAGTTTCAGGTGTCTCCTTCAACTTTTTTGATAAGAATGACGTGGTACGCCATCCCCTCGTCCATAACATTATTGCCGCCTATGAAGATGCGGAAAATGCCTCTTACTCTCAATAGTACCAATTTACGAAAGTGTTGTCCCACTTTCGTGAATTGGTATTATAGCTACAGTCACTTGACTTAGGACAAATCAAACCCGAAGAATTGACTGGCGGCGCTTCGCGCCGCCAGTCAATTCTTCGGGTTTATGTCCTAGTACAATTGGCGACAGCTATAACTAAAAACATGAACTAAAAACATGCTGATTGCAGCACTTTGTGCTGCAATCCCCTTAATGCTAACGATCTGGAACAAAAGACTGAAATTAAAGTAAAAATATGATCTGCGAACGAGACTCTGAAGATATTTCTGAAGATATTCAGGTTACGGTCAAGCTCTTTGCCATTTTTCAAGAAGTATTTGCTACTGATGAAATGCAAATGCATCTTAAGTCTGGTACATCGGTGTCGGAAGTATTCGATCGCTTAGTCAGTCAACATGGAAATCTAGAACAATGGCGATCGCTAACTCGTTATGCGATCAATCTAAATTTTGCTGAACCTCATACAATCCTCAACCATGGGGATGAGGTTGCACTTATCCCTCCTGTAAGTGGTGGATAGGCGGCTTTGCCTAGCTGCCCTGTCCCGACCAATCAAGTAAGCCACTAAATTGATGCAAATCAATAAAGCTAAGCTGTAACAAAATCATCAATAGAGGACCTTCTTGGCGTTCTTGCCAACGCTTGGCAACGGCCAATTGTTCGCGGTCAACGACCGACAACTCAAGCAGGTGTCTCTCTAAATCTTCTTGGCGACTAGCGATCGCGTATGTCTGGGAGTGATAACTCATTGAAATCAAATAACTAATTACTTAGGCAATTTGGATTAATAGCGTAGCGCACATTACCATATCTATCAACGTCCGTCAAAGTTATTTTTATAAGCTCCCTAATTCCGATGGGATAACCCTCTTTTAGACTTTATGTCCTGAGACAGTTGACGATAACTATAGCTGTCGTCAACTGTCTCAGGACATAAACCCCAAGAATTGACTGGCGGCGCTTTGCGCCGCCAGTCAATTCTTGGGGTTTGATTTGTCCTCATTCAAGTGACTGTAGCGATATAGTACAAATCTATGGCTCGGAAAGTCGTCTTGGCGAGTTACACTAAGGTTCAAAAAAATTGGCGAAATGCGACCTATATTCAGCTTTAAAAGCACATAATAAATTTAGTCCATAAATTTAGTCCATAAATTTAGTCCATAAATTTAAGTTAACGATCTCAAGTTAACGATCTCAAGTTCACGATCGCGCTAATGAACGAGTCTAAAACTTTGGCGATCGTGTTTTATACCAATTCACGAAAGTGTGACAACACTTCAGTGAATTAAAAAACAAACCCAGTAAGGTTTTGAGATTCCCAAAATGGCGTTGCCATTTTAGGAATGGGTATTAGATGCCTTTATAGATACTTTTATTAGATGCCTTTTTTAGTTTGCGTTGCTTTAACAACATTTCCGACATGAACAACCCTGAAGTTTCTGAAGAAATACCCATGCAAGACTGGCAAAGCCTCCAGCAAGAAGTTAAAGAATTACGCAAATCAGTCAATCGACTTCAGATAGAAAATAGCGATCTCGAAAATTCTCTATTAACCGCCGTTGAACATGGCGATCTTGTGGAATCAGAGCTTCTAGATGTAAATAAAAGGTTAAAAAGTGAAATTATTGAAAGAAAAATGGCGCAAGCCACGCTGCAATCAATTTTAGAAATTGTCTATCGAGATAAGAGTGATCTAGAAATCATGCTAGCGACCGCTACCGAGCATGGCGATGCGATCGAGTACGAACAATATAATCGTGCGGTCGAGACTATGCGCCAGAGTGAAGAGCAGTTTCGAGCGATCGCCGAATCCACCAGCATGGCGATGTTAGTCAGCCGTCTTACCGATGGCGCGATCGTCTATGCCAATACTAGCGCGGGGGAAATGCTCCAAAGAGAAATAAGCAGCCTACTTCAGAAGTCAATTAAGGATCTTTACTACCTACCCACCGAATGGGCGGATTTACAACAGCAATTTTTGCAAAGCCAGCGAGTCCGCGATTATGAAATTCGTCTGTGCCGATCTAATCAGGAGCCTCTATGGGTATTAGCTTCACTCCACTTACTATGGCTAAAAGGCGAACAGGTCTTGCTCAGCACTTTTTATGATATTACGCTTCTCAAACAGACAGAAATTGCTTTACGGGAGTCAGAAGCAAAATTGAGAGAACAGGCGAATCTACTGGAACAACGGGTGGAGGAGCGAACACTAGACCTCAAACAAGCAAAAGAAGCCGCAGAAGCGGCGAGTCTTTCCAAGGCAGCTTTTTTAGCAAATATGAGTCACGAGCTCCGCACACCACTCAATGCCATTCTGGGCTTTGCCCAGCTCATGCTCTACGACCAAGAGTTAAACGAGCAACACCAAACTGACCTCCAAACCATCTGTAACAGTGGTAATCATCTATTAATGATGATTAATGACATTTTGGAAATGTCAAAGCTTGAAGCTGGCAGCGTACTCTTGCGAGAAAAAGAATGTTATCTGTACCATATTATCGATACCGCAAGAGAAATGTTGTCGCTGAAAGCGCAGGAGAAAGGATTAGCCTTTGATGTGAATATTCAAATGGATGTTCCTCCATATATTCATACCGATGAAAGCAAGCTGCGCCAAGTTTTAATCAATTTAATTGGCAATGCGATTAAATTTACGGAAACAGGGCATATCTCATTGCGGGTATATGTGAAATCTATGCTCGAAAATATGCCATCCCAAGCCGCAGCTAGTCCCGATGAAGATCTAACCCGTATCCTTTGTTTTGAAGTAGAAGATACGGGCGCAGGTATTTCCGAATCAGAATTATCTATTCTATTTCAGCCCTTCGTTCAGACCGATTCAGGTAGGCGATCGCAAGAAGGCAGTGGATTGGGTTTATCGATTAGTTACAACTACGTGCAACTCATGGGTGGGCAGATGTCGGTCGCGAGTGAAGTTGGTGTAGGCTCAACCTTTAGCTTTCACATTCCGATAAAGTCTTTAGCCCTCTTTGAAGAGCCATCTATAAAAACACCCCATCGAGTCATTGGTATTGAGGGAGATCAGATCTACCGCATCTTAATCGCTGAAGATATTCGCCTTAATCGTCAGTTACTAACGCGAATTTTATCGCCACTCGGCTTTGATGTACGCGAAGTTAGTACGGGGCATGAGGCGATCGATGTTTGGAAATCTTGGGCTCCCCATTTAATTTGGATGGACACGAGAATGCCATCCCTCAATGGACGGGAAGCGGCTTCAGAAATAAGAGAAATCGAGTCCATAAATAATACTTTAGAATCCCAGAAGGTCAAAATTATCGCTTTGACGGCCAGTCTAGTTGACCTTAGAGAAGAAGATTTATACCTTTATGGTTTTGATGGGTTTGTAGCCAGACCATTTACTGAAGATAAAATCTTCGCAAGAATGGCTGAACATCTTAATTTGCAATACATTTACAGCGATAACAAATAGCTATATTTCTTGCAAGATACCAAAATCCAGCCCCAAGAAGAGAAGGTTGGCGCTTTGCGCCAACCTTCTCTTCTTGGGGCTGGATTTTCAATTAACGGATATAGGCTCGAAATGGCGATAACCTTTCAGCCAAGAGTTCTTGCATTCCCACAGTGTTATACACAGGGTTATTTTTATAATCTCCATAGAGGATGATATTGGCTAGGAATCCATTTACCCCACGAATATCCTCAATACGCTCAACGTATTTACAGTCTCTAATTGATGGATTATTTTTGCGCCAGTTCAGATATTCAGAATAGCTGCCTGCAATAACCAAAGTCTGTCCGCTGTTATGAATAGGAGTATTAGCAATCATTCTTATATATTATAAGTTATGTATCCAAGAATCTAAAAAATTTGTTAATTAAGTCTCAAAATTAATTGCCTCACCGAAGACATTAGGTAAAGTTAATATAAATTAACATATGTTGCTATCCCCCAGTAAGGTTCATTTGAAGTAGAGATGAAGTGGTGATCGTGTAGACTAAGACGGGAAGAATTACGCCTACTTTTTGTGATTACTTGGGATGTTTTCTGCAATGCGCCTCCAACCCTATTTATTGTCAGCCCTAGTCGCACTTCTACTGATCGTTACTAGTTGTGCTTCTTCAGGACAGTCCGCTAATGCTCAATTGTCTGATACGCAATTGGAAACGAAAGTTTTAGAGATTATTCGCAAAAATCCACAGGTGATTTTAGACTCGGTACAGTCTTATCAAAGAGCGCAGGCTCAACAAGAACAGCAGTTGCGAGATAAGGTGCTATCCCAAATTCGTCAAGAGCCCCGCTTGTTGTTACGTAATTCGCCCGTGACGGGTTCAGCGACCCAGAAAATTGTCATGGCGGAATTCTCGGATTTTGAATGCCCTTACTGCGCCAAGGCTCATGCTGTAGTGAAGGAGTTTATGGCAAAGAATCAGAATGATGTGACTCTAGTTTACAAGCATTTCCCCCTTTCGGAGATTCATCAACAGGCAGAGACTGCTGCTTTGGCGGCATGGGCCGCTTTCCAACAAGGCAAGTTTTGGGAATATCACAATGCTTTATTTGAAAGACAGACAGATCTCAGCGAGAGTTTTTATCTCGAACAGGCCAAGGCTTTGAATCTTGATATCGATCGCTTTAATCGCGATCGCCAAAGTCCTCAAGCAAAGGATGCCGTTAAAAAGGACTTTGAGTTAGGCAAATCCTTGGGAGTGCGCGGTACTCCTTCCTTTGTGATCAATGGCGTATTTTTCTCTGGCGCACCCACCGTCAATGATTTAGAAGGGTTAGTAGCTCAAATCAAGGCTGGCAAATAGGGCTTAATTAAATATAAAATCCTAAAACCTGCGGCGCACGCGCAGCGTGCGCCGCAGGTTTTAGCTCTGGATTTTAATTATGCTGAAGTACTTACATGAATTGAATTGAGGGATGAACGAGAGACG
>NZ_SELU01000040.1:0-51771 GCF_006861605.1 Pseudanabaena sp. UWO310
GTAGGGATGGGCGGCGCTTCGCCCCGCCCATCCCTACTTAGTATTACGTAACTAAAATCCAGATCTAAAACCTGCGGTGCACGCTGCGCGTGCGCCGCAGGTTTTATTATCTAGGTCTATTTGTAGAGAGGGAATAACATCAGTTAGGATACAGCGATCGAGGAAATCCTATGCTGAAGCTTCATCGTTTTCCTTTTTCTCGGAAGCTAGCTCTTCACCAACTACAAAACGAACAAAGCGGCGCACCTTGACATTTTCACTAAGTTTTGTACCAGTTAATTTAACTAGTTCGTCAACAGTGATACTTTGGTCTTTGATAAAGGGCTGATCTAACAAGCAAAGCTCTTTCAGACGCTTTTCGATGCGACCAAGTACGATCTTGTCGCGGATCGCCTCAGGCTTGCTAGCGAGATCTTCCTTACCAGCTTCAATTTGCTTTTCGCTTTCGACAAATGCAGCAGGGATATCAGCAACACTGACATATTCCACATTAGGACAGGCAGCAATTTGCTTAGCTACATTGTCAGCTAATTCTTTTAGTTCATCACGACGGGCTACAAAGTCAGTTTCGCAGTTAACTTCAACTAGCACACCAATACGGCTGCCAAAGTGAATATAGCTATGGACGATACCTTCGGTAGCAGCACGGCTTGCTTTTTTAACAGCAGAGGCTAGCCCCTTTTGTCTTAGGTATTCGGTTGCCTTGGTAAAATCACCACTGGAGTCAACGAGGGCGGCTTTACAGTCTTTGATACCCGCGCCAGTTCTCGCACGTAGCTCTTGAATTTGTTGGGTTGTAATGTCTGCCATATTAATAAGCTTGTTTGGGATGTCTAGGGCAACATTTCGAGGAGCTTGGAGTTTTGCTCGTTGCCGAAAATATCTCTAAAATGTTGTTTGCAGTACTCTAAGTTATCACAATTTCATGTACACAGGGTTTTGAAAATTGCGGTCGATCGCCAATATCGCCAATTAAGTATCGCTAGCCTGTGAAGCCTGTTCTTTTTGCGATCGCAGCTCTTTCGCTTTAATTCTTTGCCATACCTTAATACAGGCATAAAGCATTAAGCCCGTACTAATTGCCGCATAGGTTCCCCCCGCAGGCATCCCCGATACAGCCATCGCAATACTCCCCACCCACAGCGTAAGCGCATAGATAAATAAAACGGTCAGTCGCTTTGATACTCCCGCCTGAACGAGGCGATGGTGCAAATGCTGCTTGCCTGCCGACATTGGCGACTCACCCTTGCCAAGGCGTTGCAAAATTACTGCGGTCGCATCAACAATTGGTACGGCAAGAATCATATAGGGCATAATCAGCGCGACCGTTGCCACTGCCTTGACCAACCCAATGACACTTACACCCGCAAGGGTAAACCCCAAAAAATAAGCCCCCCCATCGCCCATAAAGATTTCCGCAGAACTTTTGGGCTTAAAGTTATAGCGCAAAAATCCGAGACATCCTCCAGCGAGGGCAGCGGCGATCAATGCTGCTGCTGGTTGCTGCATAAATAGACTGGTAATTAAAATGACCGCCGCAGCGATCGTGGTCACCCCTGCGGCAAGCCCATCCAATCCATCGAGCCAATTGATCGCATTTGCCATGCCCGATAGCCACACCATCGTAATGGGTAAGCTGAACCAGCCAAATTTGATAATGCCAATAAATGGTACGGAGATAAAGTCGATTCTTACCCCAACCCGCCAAGCAGCAGCAGATACGGCTAGTTGGGCAATTAATCGGGGCAAAGGCGGCAAATTAAATAGATCATCAGCAAACCCAATTAAGAAAAATGCGGCTCCGCCGATGGTTACCCCCCAGACTTCATATTCCCTAGTTTGCGGTAATATCCCAAAATAGCCCCCTGCCCAAACTAGTAAAAGAGCGGATACACTTCCTAAAAAAATTGCTACGCCACCGACTCGCACAACAGGTGTTGTATGCATCTTGCGATGGTTTGGCTTATCTACGAGTCCTGCTTTGAGTCCAAAATGACGAATTATCGGCGTACTCAGCCACACTACGATCGCAGATACTGCAAAGGCGACCAAGTAAGGAATGGCAGTTGGATGCAGCATTACAAGAATAAAATTGAGGGTTGTGGTTAGGCAAATTTATGCTTGCAAGCATAGCACTGGATTGACGAAAAGCACATCAAATATAAACATGGAATTGACATAATTCCAATAAGTACCTCAGCATAATTAATACCAATTCACGAAAGTATTGTCACACTTTCGTGAATTAAAAACCAAACCCAGTAAGGGTTTTTAAAGCACAAAATGGCTACGCCATTTTGTGCTTTGGTATAAAATCCAGATTTAAAGCCTGAGGCGCACGCTGCGCGTGCGCCTCAGGCTACCCAATAAAGATGATGGGCAGCGCTTCGCGTTGCCCATCATCTTTATTGGGTTTGATTGGATGACAGCCATACTTGACTAAATTTAGATCCATAATTATGTTAGAATTAAAAGCCGTGTGAAAATTTTTCATCATAAGTAAACGTTAGGGATTCATCCATGAAAGTTGTTAGCTCCCTCAGATCGGCAAAAACTCGCCATAAGGACTGCAAAATTGTGCGTCGTCGCGGCAGAATATATGTCATTTGTAAGACAAACCCAAAGTTCAAAGCTCGTCAAGGGTAAACCAAAAAATAAAGGCAACGCTGTGCGTTGCCTTTATTTTTTGTGCCTTTATTTTTTGTAAAATAGGAGTATGACTAGTACTACTCGTAAAGCAAATCTCCTGAATGCGATCGCCCCTGTGAATCGCGGCTTACAAATGTCCGAAAATCAGCGCAAGGCGATTTTTTCGGCAGTTGCTTACCTTGAAGAACTAAACCCTAGCCCCGCCCCCACCCAAACCCCCGAACTGCTGGATGGGGATTGGCTATTGTTATTTACGACCAGTCAAGAGCTTTTGGGCATTGATCGCTTTCCGTTTTACAAGCTGGGCAATATTTACCAATGCTTACGTGTAGCTGAAGGCAAAATTTTTAACGTTGCTGAAATTAAGGGATTGCCCCTGCTCGGTGGATTAGTGAGCGTCTGCGCGAACTTTACTGTAGTTTCCGAGAAACGGGTTAAGGTAAATTTTGAGCGATTGGTTGCTGGCTCTCAGAGTCTAGTGGGCTATCAAAACGTCAAAAGTTTTATTGATACTTTGCGATCGCCCAAAAAACTATTAGCGATCGATTTCCAAATCAAGCGAGAAGATCAAAAGGGCTGGCTAGAAACGACCTATCTAGATCGCGATCTACGGATTGGGAGAGGAAATGAAGGGAATTTGTTTGTTTTAAGAAGGATTTAATTACGAATTACGAATTACGAATTACCCATTACCCATTACCCATTACCCATCACCCATTACCCATGTCTCACCGTTCTATCCAAATAAAAATCCAACTTTGGAAAATTTTGGGAAAACGGCTCTTTTTCGCTATTTTGTCGATTTTATCGATTTTGATAGTTACCTCACTCCCCTCTATTAATAGCCGTCTTGATCGCAGTCAAAGCGCTTGGGGGCAATCTGAATTTTTAAAGCTAAATTGGTTAACCCGTGAAAAGGCGATCGATGTTGCCAATGTCGATCGCGCTGTGGTTCGGCTTGATGGCTATCCCTTATTTGCCCTAGCCTCTCCCACGGTCAATCAAAGATTTCCTGTCGAACAGCGTGTACAGGGAATTGAAAATGAATTGAGCCATGTTGCCAATAGCAAATTCGAGCCTGAGACTTTGCAGGTGACTGCCACCATCGATCGCCAGAGTGATCAACCCGTAATCGCCATTAACGATCGCTATCTCATGACTGTGACGACGATGGATGCCCAACTGCAAGGACGCGATCCTCAAGGCTGGGCAAATCAACTGACCGAGATCCTGCGGGAGGCTCTCATTCGTGCTCGGCAGGAACGTCAACCTCAGTTTTTGATCGAACGAGGGGGCATTGCTTTGGGGATTTTATTGGCGACGATTGTGGCTATTAGGGTAATTAGCCATTGGCTCAAACGTTTGAAGCTCAAGCAAGAAACCATTGAAGCTCAACTCGAACATACCGCCTCCCCATACCTTGATTCCGTCGCAGTTACCGACTTAGCTCAACAGCTAAAGCAAAGACAAAAGGCTAATCTCTGCGACCTGCAACGACGAATTCTAGAGCTTGGCTACTTAGGGGTTTTAGGGGTTTCTAGTTTTACGATTTTAGGCTTGGTTCCCTACACAAGGGGTTTCCAGTCTTTCTTGTTATCTACGCCTTTGCAAATTTTAGCGATCGTCTTAGGGACTTACCTATTAATTCGGATTAGCAATCTCCTGATCGAGCGCTTTTCAGGATTTCTAAAGGCTAAGGACTTTGCTATGCTCAAACCCTATCAGCGCTTGGATCTACGGGTATCGACAGTATCGCAGGTTCTAAGAAATGTTACCGCTATTATCTTAGTGGGCTTGGGAACTTTAGCAATTCTCTCCACGATTGGGTTTGATTTAATTCCGCTCTTAGCAGGTGCGGGGATCGTCGGTATTGCTATTTCCTTTGCGGCGCAGGGATTGATTAAAGATATAATCAATGGCTTCCTGATTATTCTCGAAGATCAATATGCGGTTGGCGATGTCATTATTGTCGGAAAACTAGGGGGCTTGGTTGAGAATATGAATCTCCGCATCACCCAAGTTCGCAATAACGAGGGTCAACTCATTACCATTCCAAATAGTGCGATCGCGATCGTGCAGAACCTTTCCAAAGACTGGGCAAGGGTCGATCTGACGATTCGAGTTGCCTACGATACCGATCCCGATCTGGCGCTGAATGTCCTTCGCCAATTATCCCAAGAAATTTACCAAGAATATATTTGGCGCACCAAAATCCTCGAACCACCCGAAGTTTTAGGGATCGATGACTTAGAGCATTCTGGGATGTTAATTCGTACTTGGATTAAGACTCAACCCCTTCAGCAATGGTCGGTCGCAAGGGAATTCCGTCGTCGCCTCAAGATCGCTATGGAAAAGGAGGGGATTGCGATCGGCGTACCGCAACAATCAGTTGTATCAAGCGATCCCGATATAAATCTCAATCCTTTAGAAACGCCAGTTCCCCCAGATGAGTCAACACCAACCTAGGTTATACCAATTCCCAAAAGTGTGGCTACACTTTTGGGAATTAAAACCCAAATCCAGTAAGGGGTTTAAAATCACAAAATGGCATAGCCATTTTGTGATTTGGTATTACTCCCTTCCCACCAAAGAAATAGACATACAAAACCAAGAATTAGAGGTTGCGGCGCTTTGCGCCGCAACCTCTAAACCAAAAGGCGCTTTGCGCCGCAACCTCTAAACCAAAAGGCGCTTTGCGCCGCAACCTCTAAACCAAAAGGCGCTTTGCGCCGCAACCTCTAAACCAAAAGGCGCTTTGCGCCACAACGTCTAAACCAAAAGGCGCTTCGCGTCGCAACCTCTAATTTTTCACTGGGAAGGGAGTATGAATGAGATCGAGCGAATTTTATTAGTGACGGATTTGGACAATACCCTTGTGGGTGACGATCATGCCACTCAAAAACTAAACCAGATCCTCTACCAGCATCGCCAGCATTACCTATTAGTTTATGCGACTGGTCGCTCCTATGGCTCAGCACAGCAGTTAAAGCTGGAACGAGAATTAATCGAACCAAACTATTGGGTGACAGGCGTTGGCTCAGAGATATATTGTGGGAAGAGTCTAGATCTTGATTGGGCAAGACATATCGGCGCAGATTGGCAAAGAGAGGCGATCGCTAAACTGATTGGCGATCGCTTTCCCGAACTGCAACAACAATCGCCAAAAGAGCAGAATCCTTGGAAAATGAGTTTTCATCTGCTCGGTGCGGCTAGCGCGATCGCTAAACTGATTGCGAACTTGCAAAGCGCAAACTTAAAAGCTCAGGTCGTTTTCAGCAGTAATATCGATGTTGATATTTTGCCTGTGAACGCCCATAAAGGATATGCCGTGCAATATCTGCAACAAAGGCTCGGTATTACTAATGCGAGAACCTTGGTATGTGGTGATTCGGGCAATGATATTAGTATGTTTCAACAGCCAGCACTTGGGGTAATTGTTAACAACGCCCAGCTTGAGTTAATTGAATGGTATGCAGCCCATGCGAACGCAGAACGTCATTACTTTGCGAAGAATGCCTATGCTGCTGGTATTTTAGAAGCCTTACAGAAATTTAATTTGCTCGATTAACTATACCAATTCACGAAAGTGTGACAACACTTTCGTATAGCTGTCGCCAACTGTATTAGGACATAAAGCGCCAAAGAGAGTTGCCGCGCTCTGCGCGGCAACTCTCTTTGGGGTTTTGATTTTGTCCTAACAAAACTGGCGGCAGCTATAAATTAAAAACAAAACCAGAGAGCATACCGCCCGCTACGCGGGCGGTATGCTCTTCTAGGCTTAGCTACTTAGCGACACTTTGCAAAATTGCGACAGCCTCTTCTTGCTTGCCATCCCATGCCCACATGAGGGCAGTCCAGCCATTGCGATCCTGTGCGTTGAGTCTTGCCCCTGCGGCGATAAGCGATCGCACTATTTCACCATGCCCCTGCCCCGAAGCCCACATGAGTGGAGTCCAGCCATACTTATTGCGTGTATTGGGATTTGCCCCTGACACTAATAAAACCCGCACGATCTCCGTATGCCCGTTCATCGCCGCCCATAGCAAAGGTGTCCAACCATATTCATCGCGGACATTGACATCGGTTGCTTGGGAAATTAGCGATCGTACTTCCTTGAGATTTCCCTTTTGACTAGCAATTAATAATTGAGCGTTGCGGTTTTGCTTTTCTTCTTGCTTAACTTGTCTGGTTTCCTGAACTTGGTTTTTAGGTTCATTAAGCAAATTATTTTTAGGAAACTCGATCGCATATATATCGTTGCTAAAACTGAGAACTAAGCCAAAAGCTAATAAAAAATTTGAGGTTCTTAAAAAAGAATTCATAGACTTACCCGCATCTCAAGATTTTCTTAGAGTCTATGAATTTGTACGGGGATCGACTAGCGCAATTCTGCGGAATTAATCCCAAGTTAAGAAATGGCTACGCCATTTCTTAACTTGGGATTAATTCAAAGCTGCGATAAATGCGACATTATCTCTATGCGGGGGCATTCCGAATCGAGTGCTAAAGTGAGTATTAGTCTTTTTTTAGTAATTTTTTAATCTCAATCTCAATCAATGAATAATCAAGTCGATATTACTAACTTAGAAGAGTTACCCCCTAAACTCCCCTTACTCCAAATGTTTCGGATCGGTCTATTTCAGATGGGTTTAGGGATTATGTCCTTGTTGGTTGCAGGGTTACTGAACCGACTGATGATTAATGAACTGACCATTCCTGCCACCCTTACCGCAGGATTTATTGCCATGCCCCTATTTGTGTCGCCTTCTCGCATCTGGTTTGGACAGACTTCCGATGCCAAGACTATTTTTGGAACACATCGTTCGGGTTATGTCTGGATTGGGGCAGTAGTATTTGCGATCGTCGGATTTTTAACGACACAGGTCATGTGGGAATTAGGACGCAGTGTCCATGAGATTGGATGGAATGGAATTACCTATGCATGGGCAGTTTTTCTGGCGGTCATGTTTGCTCTTTATGGCATGGCAATTAGCTTTAGCTCTACTCCCTTTGCGGCTTTATTAGTGGATATTTCCGATGAGGAAGAGCGCTCGAAATTAGTGGGGATCGTTTGGTCGATGCTGATGGTCGGCATTGTCACTGGCGCGATCGCTGTTTCCAAACTGCTTCCCTGCACGGGAGCACCACCGAATGAAATTTCAATTTATGCCAATGGCGATCGCCTTGCTCAGTTACAAAAAGCGGTTAATTCGGTATTTGTGATTGTTCCTTCGGCGGTGGTCGCTCTATCTTTTGCTGCTACCTATGGCATTGAGCAAAAATATTCCCGCTATAAGTTGCGCGTTGCGGAAAATCATATTCTTAATGGAACTAATGCCGAAGACAAGCTCAGTCTTGCTAGAGCCTTAAAAGTATTAACGGCGAGTAAACAAACGGGTTTATTCTTCTCATTCTTACTGATGATGACTATTGGTATTTTCATGCAGGATGCCATTATGGAACCCTTTGGCGGCGCAGTATTTGGCATGAGTATTTGTGCGACTACACAACTTAATGCCGCTTTTGGGATGGGTACTCTGATTGGCTTGAGTTCTTCAGGTTTTTTAATCGTTCCCAAGCTAGGCAAAGAAAATTCCACGAGATTAGGTTGCTATCTAGTAGCAGCAAGTTGCGCTCTATTACTAATATCTGGATTTGTCCAAAAAACATGGGCTTTGCAAGTTTCCCTAGCGCTTTTTGGTTTTGCTTCGGGAATTACCACTTCAGGAGCATTAAGTTTAATGCTAGACCTCACGGCCGCAGAGACGGCAGGAACTTTTGTCGGTGCTTGGGGATTATCTCAAGCGATCGCGAAAGGGCTTGCCACAGTCGCAGGTGGAGTAGTATTAGATATTGGGAAGAAGCTATTTAGTGATTCTAATACGATCGCTTATAGCTTTGTATTTGTCTGTGAGGCGGCGGTGATGATCTGCGCCGTAGTTTTATTGAGTCGTGTGAATGTACAGGAATTTCGCACCGATGCCAAACAGGCGATCGCAACAGTATTTGCCAACGAAATCGATTAATAGAATTAATCGAATTACCGCGCCAAAGGCGCGGTAATTCTATGCTCCAAACCCACCAAGAGTATTAAAGTTAGCCGCACTCTGACTCGCTCGCATTGCCGATTGCGAAAAGACTTGAAAGGCTTTCCTGATTTCAGCATCGCTATTCGCAGGTGTGAGAATCCATTCATCACGAATGCCCATTTCTTTAAAAACTTTCCGAAAATCCGTGGAGTTATCATCTATGCCCATTGCGGCAATAATGTGATTTTCCATGCGCAACATATCGTGGGCGATCGCGGCAACATCCTTGGCTGAATGGCGGATCGAACCACAATCGTCCCCATCGGTAATAATTAGGGTCACAGTGCGAACGGGCACACCATTATCCGAAAATTCCTGCGCCTTTGCCAAGACTGTCCCCAATAGCACTACCGTTTGGTCATAAAGTGGCGTACCTTTATTGGGATCGTAATTTTTAGTATCCATACGAATAGCTTGAGCGATCGGGCAGTAGGGATAGAGAACTGTTCCATTCAGATAGCGATTGTGAATCAGAATGTTATCTTGTTGCTGTGAGGAGGTCAGTGCATCAATGACAGAGTTATGTCCGCCCCGCACGGCTTGAGCATTACCCGCATATTGAATCGAGCCTGAGTCATCGGGCATGACTGTTAATAGCACGACTTCGCTAGACATCACATCATCCACATGGATGCCAAGCCCCGCTTGGATTTGTGCGCCGAGGTCGTAAACGGTCAATGCTTGTAATGATTCATTGGAAAGGGTTCCGTCATCTAGGGCGGATTGGAAGAGGTCGTTGATGTTGGTCATTTTTATTGGTAATTGGTGATTGGTGATTGGTAATTGGCTTTTAGCTTTTAGTCTTTAGCTTTTAGTCTTTAGCTTTGGGGTTGTTGTTGATTAGGGGAAGTCTTTTCCTTCTTATTCTGAAAACTTGGGGTTTATGCAAGATTGAGATCTGTCCAAGATTCCATTGCAGTCGTGGATTTGACTAAGTGCATTCCTGCATCGGCAAAGCGTTGAAATGCTGCATCGGCTTGATCGGTATAGTCCACAACATTAGGAACGACTACGGGTGAAGTGCAATCTTCGAGCAGATAGACCTTTTTGGCTAGTTTTGGATCATGGGCGAGAATTTCACTGAGCAAGTCTTGAATTGTCCATGCTACGCAATGGCTCTTGGCTTGTCCCGCAATGATTACGGCATCAAATTCCAGTAGCCTTTGCAAAAAGCGCGTATTCTTTTGAGCGATCGGTCTGCCATCAGCTCCATCCATTACTTCAGGACGCAATACGGAATAGTTCTCCGTGAGAGGATTGCCGCCTTTAATTTCAAAGTTAGTCTGGCTATGCCTTGCGATATTATGGAAAAACATGGCTTCCTCGACAGAAGAAACTAGCGCGTGACCGATACCGCCGAGCATGGAGTGATATGCCCAAACCGTAAGCGGGAACTTGCCTTCATCGCTGAGTTTCTGGACATAATGCAAGGCGTGGCGCTGGATTGCCATGTAGTTTCCTTTGGCGAGACTATAGGCGATCGCTGGATTTACTTTCCACTTTCCTTGCTGGACATCTTCTAGAGTAATGGAAGTGGCATTGGGAATGGGATGTTCGCCTGCGTCATTTACCCAAAAGATGGGATGGAAGATTTGCATGGCGGTATGGGTATCCATCGTGGGCGCAATTTCGCTGATGTGGTGCAGGTTGCGATAGATAAATTCACACAAGCGCACATTATCCTCAATCGCACCAGTACCAGATCGTCCACCCACAAATAGCTCATGGTCAGGAATACAAAAGGTATTCTGCACATCGATCGCCATCAAACAAATTTTCTTGCGATCCTTAGCGGCAGGTACGATGCCATGCTGTTTCGCCCATGCTTCGGCTTGATTTGCCCGATCTTGATAGGGAACGCGCCATACCGATCCGACTTTGTGGCGATCAAAAAAGGCAGGAATAGGAAGTTGGGTTTGAATAGTCATGATTAGAGTTCTCCAGTTTTAAAACTTTAGGCAAGAACGTTTACAAAAGGTTGATTGCGATAGCGGCGATATACTTGGAAGTCTTTGTCGAAAGTGGCGATCGCAGGAATATCTAGCCTTTCGGAAACAGCAACTAGAGATAAATCGGCAAAATCAGGCTTGCGATCGGCATATTTCTTATTCAATTCAATAACTCGCCGTAAATCATTATTGGTCAAGGTTTCGTGAATATACACTCCATCTAGAACTTCATCCAAAAATTCATTTTGAACGCGATAGTCATAATCGAGTAGCCACATAGTTTCTGTGATACAGCTTGTGGTGGTGATCAGTTCACTGGTACATTCAGCAAGAAATCTACACATGATATCGTGATAAACATCTTGCTCACTGTAGTAGGCAACCAAGGCACAACTATCAATAAGAATAGAAGTGTGATTCATAGTTGATCCTGAATTCTCTGATACTTTTCTTGCATTTTTTGAGCAATAATTTCCTTTCTCACATCTCGATCTGACAGATCAGATCGCCCTTGCAAAAAATGTCGAGGCTCACCACGTCGTCTTTCTGCTTCCTGCAACTTTTGCATAACTGTTTTAGGTTTACTGGGTTGTTGCAAGCGATCTCGAACTAATTGCTTGATCAATTCTTCAGGAGTGATCTGCTGCTGTGATGAAAGCTCATCAAGATCACGGCTAGTTTCTTCATCCAATTGAATTGTTCTCATTTTATTTTTCCTGAATTTGCAATGATTTTAACGTGATTTTACTGAAATGCTAGGGATAGAATACCCAGAATTTTGTCGATGTTGCTGAGTTGATACTCAGTTAAATCAATTTCCACTAGGCGATCGCTTAAGCGTAAAAACTTCCAATCATTGCCAGTAGTAGCGGCTCCATAGATGACAGAAATATCATTTTGGTGCTGTTGATTAAAGAGTTTGGCTGCCCACATTTCGGCAATACATTGTCCTAATGCTCCATTGATATTTTCCTTTTTGGCTTCAACTACAACGACTACAGGTGCTTTGAGCATTAGTTGTGAAGGCGATCGGCTTAATAAAAAATCACAAACGCCATTTAATCCCGAATCGCGACCAACGTTTAGTTCCACGCCTGAGAATAAACTCGCTTTGTCTAAGTGGTTTTTGCGAACTTCTACTAAAATCGGCGCAATAATTAATTCTGATCGCGCTTTTTCCGTATTCATTGCTAGTGCTAGAGGAACAAACTCTTTGAGAAGTTGGCTAAGAAATTCACTAGCTTCTGCTAAAGGAGTATCGTTTAGTAAATTGGCACGTTCAGTAATTATGAGATCAAAGGCTATTTGAACTGATTCTAAAGTAAATTCACTGTAAGACATAATTTTCAAGGAAAAAGTCGAAAGGAAAAAGGAAAAATCTGGTATTAGGACAATTGTAGCTGCAAAATCTTTTGGGCATGAATCACATAGATGCCTTGAGAGCCGACAATGAGAGAACAGCCGCTATCGACATAGGGTTCGGTTTCGGGGAAAGTTTTCGTAATCATAATCTGTCCATTATTCACCTCAACTCTCGCAATACCTTCGTCAGTGGGAACAAATAGCCAATTAGCGATCGCACTGCCTCCATGAATATTCGTCAACCATGCAAGATCGCCTTTTTGAAGAGCGCGAGTTGCCAATAATTCACCATTTGGACGCAATACGGAAACTCGATGGATAATGTTGCCTTGCTCTTGGGTGATGGTAAAGAACCAGCAGAGTTCATTACTAAAGATGCAATTTGCATCGATTAACTCTCCTTGAATTAGGGGGATATTTATGCGATCGCCTATTCCTGAACGCTTAGCATCAAAGGTAAAAGCGACACAAATTGAGCCTGCGCGATAGAAGCCAAACCCGAATGTTTCCCCAATCCAGAATTGCGTTTGTCCTTCGAGAATATCGCCAATATATTCATTCCCTAATTTACCATCGCGGAGTAATTGTCCATTGTCAATCCAATAGCGAGAAAAGGAATTAGCTCGAATTAGATCGGCGGCGATCGCTTGCGTTTGTCCTTGAGTGAGAGTAAACGCTTTGCCTTGTTTGGCAATGATTGTGGACTTACCAAAGATGGCGAATTGAATATTAGCATCGAGTTCTCCTGATAATAAAACTGTGTTGTCTTCGCGTTTAAATTCGTGGTTAGCGTGATAGAGATAATTAAGAGAATTGTTTTGTAAAGCGACTTGCAGAATTACGCCTTCGGTTTGGAATATATGGAGAACCTTACAAGATGTCTTCTCTATCTTGTTCCCCTCTCTCTGTGGGAGAGGGGCTAGGGGTGAGGGTCTGCATATTGGGCAAGTAGTTCTTAAATGTTCGATTCCACATTGATGGCATTTAGTCCAATGCATTGATTCGAGCAAAGATTGGGGGAAAGTACTACGCCAATCTTTTTGAAAGCAATTGTGGAAATGCTGTAATAAATCATCGGATAGAACTTGGTAAGGAATTGCGGGTTTGGGATAGCGGACATCGGGATGAAAAATGCTAATCCTTTGCAGTGGTCTGGCACTGTGGGGAATCATTGCTGTTGGCGATTTAGGCTTGTATACGCCGCCATAGGGATCGACATAGAGAATGCTCTGCATTAGCATTACCGTAAAGGCATACCAATCGGATTCAGGATTATACGGACTGTTCAGAATTGGCTGATTGGCGCTGCGATCGCACAGGATCGGATCGACAAATCGCGCTGTAAACACCTGACAGAGAAACTGTTTAAACTGAAAGGAATCCGCATCAATGAGATTTACTTGATTTTGAGAAACCAATAGATTCAAATCATTGAAATCACCAATCGTGACATTTGCCTGATGGATTTTGAGAACCGTTTCATGCAAGTCGCGAAATAGGTTAGTGACAAATTGCTGCGAGATGCCATTATTTTGGCGATAGGTGCGATCGCTATATTTCAAAAGCGGTACGGTATTTTGCAAAAAAGGCATCGCATAGCCCAATATCATTCCCTGTTTATCTGTGGCTAAAGTTTCTGGTTTAATCACCCTCGCAGGTAAATTTTGTGGAAAAGCAGGTAATTTTTGTTGATGGATTGATAATCTCGCTTGAGCTGCTAATTGTTCTTGTGGAAGCAATTGATAATCGGGATGATCGGCAGTTTTGAATAGTTTGAGAACCTTACCATTCTTTAAGTCATAGATATCTGCCTCGCCACCCTTGCCGATCGCATTTTTAGGATTAACTTTAATCCGTTTTTGATTGAGATAGATATCCATGACGATACTCCAATGCTTTAAGGCAATTGATAAACTTTTCTAAACTCAGTCACCGTATGACGAATGCGCCGATCTAACTTTTTCCATACTGGTTTAGCGATCGCTTCTGGAACACCACCATAAAAGGCTTCGGCGATACTGCCTGTGATACAAGCGATCGTGTCACTGTCACCACCAAGAGATACAGCATTGCGAATCGCATCTTCAAAATCCGTTGATTCTAAAAAGGCGATAATCGCTTCAGGAACACTTTTCTGACAGGAAACCTCAAACTTATAATTGGGGCGAATTTCGTCTATAGTACGATTCAGATCGTAATGGAAATTTTGCTCGATATAAGCTTGAATTTCTACTTTAGTTTTGCCCTGACGCGCCAAGAAAATTGCTGCTGCTGTTGCCTGTCCGCCTTTAATTCCTTCAGGATGATTATGGGTTGCTGCCGTACAGCGCTCCGCTTCCTTGAGAACATCTTCGAGATTGTTGTATGCCCATGCGATCGGGCTGACGCGCATTGCTGCACCATTACCCCAACTGTTATAGCCTTCTTTCCGATTACTCATTGCCCAGCAAGTAAATCTCTGTCCAAAACCTGCTAAGGGATAGCGCCAAAAGCATTTTTTGAAGTTGCCAGTATAGCTAGTTCCCGTAAGAAGGGATTTTGCCACGGCATAGGTAAGAACAGTATCATCACTAAAATGACTACCAAAGGAGAATAGTTTGAAGTCTTTCCGCTTCATCGGCACTACTTCATAAATCGAGCCGATAATATCACCAGCGATCGCCCCTAACATAAGTTCCTCCATTCTCTAAATTCTTTAACAACATCTCGCATAATTGGGGGTAGATAAGTAATTGCTTTTTCAGCAATCTCTTGCGGTACACCTCCATAAAAAGCTTCAGCTATTCCGCCTGTAATACAAGTTAGTGTATCGGTATCGCCTCCGAGGGAAACGGCATTGCGAATGGCATCTTCAAAATCCGTTGATTCTAAAAAAGCGATAATTGCTTCAGGTACTGTCCCTTCGCAGGATTCATTAAATACATAAACAGGACGAATTTCATCTACAGTTCTATCTAAGTCATACCCGAAGGATTTAGCGATCGCTGCCTTAATTTTCTCTTTCGACTGACCTTTACGAGCCATCAAAATTGCAACAGCCGTTGCTTGCGCTCCTTTAATACCTTCGGGATGATTGTGGGTAACTTCCGCCGATCTCTTAGACTCTGCAACAACCGATTTCAGATCATCAAAGGCAAATCCAACTGCGCTAACACGCATCGCTGAGCCATTACCCCAGCTATTGTATGCTTCCATATCATCGGCTCGAATCCATTGAGCAAACATACCACCGTAGCCCCTAGCAGGAAATTTACGAGCGTAGTCTTTGATGTATTTAGCATAATCACCATTATTCATGATGCATTCAGCAACGGCTACAGTTAATACTGTGTCATCTGTATAGTCACATCCATCACCAAAGAGAGGGAAGTCTTTTGAACGATGGTTATCAAATTCATAAATAGAACCAACGATATCGCCAACAATTGCGCCTAACATAGTTTTTTCCTTCTGGGTAATTGGCTTTTGGCTTTTGGCTTTTGGCTTTTAGCTTTTAGCTTTTAGCTTTTAGCTTTTAGCTTTTAGCTTTTTTTGGTGATTGGTGATTGGTGATTGGTGATTCAAAGTTTTCCTTTGTAAGCTAACAGCTAATCGCTAACAGCTAACAGCTAACACCTAAAACCCTTCTAATCACTACCAAACTCGTATCATCTGACAGAACGCCCGATCGCTTAATTAGTTCTCGTTTATTCCAGTCGGGTTTGGTTTCCTCCCGATTTAGGGTTGCTAGCTTACGGCGGATGGCATCGGGATTTTTGAAATAGCGGGCTTCTTGCCAAAATTGTGTGATGGTTTCGACTTTTACTAGATCGTCAATCCCATCGGTGGCAATGAGAAGAGATTCTAGTTCTGATGTGGGTAAGCGATCGCGTATTTCAAAATTAATTGCTTCAGGTTTGTATAGACCGTAGGCGAGATAGGGCGGTGCATTATCGGCATAGGGTGGAATTTCTGTGAATTTGCTATTAATAGCGATCGCGCCATCGCCCATAGAGAATGTAACTGTTTCGCTAGATGTAATTACAGAGCCGAGAATTGTAAACAACAAATATTCATTCACAAATTCCAGATCGCCATTGGACAGCGCGACCAAATCTTTTAACTTCTGTAATAAATTTATTTTCACAGAATCCCAAAATTCAGGCTTAGATATTTCTAAATCTCGATCGGGGGATTGATTGAGTAGATCGGCGATCGCATTAATCACCAGATTTGCGCCTAACTTTGCGCCAACTTCGCTATGTTTACCACTGCCGCAGCCATCGCACACCACCGCAGTTATAAATTTTTCTTGTTTAACGATTTGATAAGCATCTTGATTGTTTTTGCCAGCAAGAACATGGTTACGCCCGATGATGGAACCGCTGGCATATTCAAATTGATTGGTTAAATCCTGACCAAAGGATTCAGAAATATCTAGCCATCGCTCATCGAGAATACCTACTTGTTCTTGCATCGCGATATAGTGTATAAACTACACAAACCAATATAGTGTTATTTTTACACTATGTCAACTATGACTGGCAAAGTTTTCTACTATGCAGAAACTTTGCCCACCTAAAACCTATGTCACATACCTACGAATACCCCCGACCTGCCCTCACTGTTGATTGCATTGTATTTGGACTTGATATGCAGCAAGAACTTAAGGTTATGCTCATTCAGCGCGATATTCCTCCATTTCAAGGGAAATGGGCGATCCCTGGGGGATTTGTGCGTATGGATGAGACCCTTGAGGAGGCTGCTTTGCGTGAACTGCAAGAAGAAACGGGAATTCATGATGTTTTTCTGGAGCAGCTTTATACCTTTGGCAACTTAGATCGCGATCCCCGCGATCGCACGGTCACGGTTGCCTATTACGCCCTGATTGATCTTTGCGAGCAGCAAATTAAAGCAGCAACCGATGCAAGGGATGCAAATTGGTTTTCGATCGATCGCATCCCGCCCCTTGCCTTTGACCATAATGAGATTCTGCAAATAGCGATCGCGAGACTGCGGGGCAAAATTCGTTACGAACCGATCGGATTTGAGCTATTGCCGACGCAATTCACCCTTTCCCAACTCCAAAAGCTTTACGAAACTGTACTAGCTCGATCTTTAGATAAGCGTAATTTTCGCAAAAAAATCTTGAATATGGACTTGCTGATTGACACAGGGGAAATCGAGAAAGGTGTTTCTCACCGCGCCGCAAAACTATATCAATTTGATGAGGATAAATACTTACAACTAAAACAAAATGGGTTTAACTTTGAAATTTAACCCCGAAATCTTGTCCCAGAAAGCAGTGCCAAAGCGTCGAACCATTTCGGCTCTTTTTTTGCTCTTTTTTTGTTCTTTCTTTGCTCTTTCTTTGCTCTTTCTTAATGATGCGATCGCCAAATTAGCGATCACAAACTGAACATTACCATTACGATGTATAGGTAAATGTAGTAGTAATCTACTTGCTAGCTCTCCTCTAGCCCATCTCTGAGCCAAACTCTATGTATAAAAGGGAACTCAAGCTTCCGAGTCAATGTACAAACAACTTCTATGATGGATCGCTGTACGATCTTGTTTTTCTAGACTTAGAATGGTGTCGCGATTTTCAAAAGAATGGATCGGTACAGAAAATATTTGGTTATACGCTTACCCGTATTTTAGAAGATAGCAACGAACAATATATCAAAATTCAATTTATTGAATCGAGCACTCAAGAAAAGCGGATAATTCAAGATATTTTAAATGACTTACATAGTTTGCAGGGAAAGTATTTTGTTGGTTACGGGCTTTCAACAAGCGATATGTTTTGTTTAAGGCAAAGAATTGATGCTTTAGACTTTATCCCTAAAGTAGATAATATTAGAATCCTCGACCTGCAAAGAACCAGTCAGCGCACCGATCTCAATCAAGGATTAAACAATCTGTTTGCTTATTTAGGGATTCCTATCTATAAAAGAATTAAGGGATATTATGTTTTTCGTAATGGAATTAAAGTATTACGTAAGGAAAAGGGATATGAAACAATTCTTAATGAAATCTATGAGTATTGTTTAGAAGATGCCGAAAATTATTTTCATATTATTAGCAACTGGCAAACGCAATTTCCCTTAATCGATCGCCATAAACACCAGACAATTAATCTTAAGATCGATCCGCGATCGGAACAACGCATCCGTTCGCGACAGGGGGCAGCCTTACAAAGACCTTCCCATTAGCAAAATATCCCTAATACACTTAGTAATTTACCATTGTCAAAGTATGAATGTCGCATCCACAATAAAAGCTATTTTGCAAGAAAAGATCGGTGCAACCGTCGTTGAAATCGAAGATCGCAGCGATCTCCACAAACACCATCAAGGACGGATGAATGCACCTGTAGGTAGCGGTCATTACGATGCGATCGTTGTGGCTTCAGGCTTTACGGGTAAAACCATGATGCAGCAGCATCGAATGGTCTATGCTGCCTTAGAAGATCAAATGCAAACAACAATTCATGCGCTATCTCTTAAAACCTATACCCTTGAACAATGGAGTCAGCTCGATAATTAACACCAACACCTTGAATAATTAATTTGGGGGGATTTCGTAGGGGATAGCAATAATTAGATTTATAACTATGCCGAAAATCAATCGTCAAGCTGGACAGAATATCCGCGAACTAGCTTTAACTAGACGTATAAAATCCTCTGGGTATTTTATTTCTGCATTTTTTACATTTTTTCTAGCATTTTTAGTAATACTAAACTTTAGCTTTCCCCCAATTTTTTATTTGTTTTTCATAGCTGTTGCTTTATGGTTAATCTTTAAGGGCACTTCGCTGTGGCAGAGAGCCAATCTTGCTGATCGGGGAGCTGAAGGTGAAGAAGATATTGCTCGATTGCTCGCTCAGCTAGAAAAAGATGGATGGCAAATTGAGTATGGTATTCGTCTGGGGAATACATTAAGCGATGTTGACATTTTTTGTGTTTCCCCAAGAGGAAAATTCTATGCTATCGATGTGAAATCCCATAAAGGTAGAGTTGTAGCCGATGGAGGAAAGCTATATAGGTATATGGGGAATCACAAATATCACTTTGAGAAGGATTTTCTTGTACAAGTAATGAGGCAGGCTTTACAGGTAAGAAAGCATAAAGATTTAAATTTTGTGACTCCAATATTGGCATTTTCAAAGGCAAGCGTTGCAATTCAGTCTGGTAAATTGCAAAACGTATATGTAGTAGAAAAAGCAAAATTGATCTCACTTTTGCAATCTCTAGGTTAAAAGTAGAGAATGTACCAAATACATACTAAGTTTAAGAAATAATATTGCGGAAGATTGGTTAATGGAAAACAATATAGCCCCTACAAGCACCAACAAAGATGAAACCGATAAGGGTGGCAACCCGATCCTTTACAAGATGTTTAAGTGGATTGTAGTTAGACCGCTATTACACTTGTTTTATCAAGAGAAAATCTATGGTGCAGAAAATGTACCCCTAACTAGCAATCTTATCGTGGTTAGTAACCATGCTAGTGACTTCGATCCGTTAATTGTGGGGAGCTGTATGGGTCGCCCCGTGGCATTTATGGCAAAGGAGGAGTTGTTTACCATCCCCGTGATCAGCCAAGCAATTCAAGCTTTTGGAGCATATCCCGTCAAGCGGGGGGCAGGCGATCGCGCTGCCATTAGATCGGCGATCGATTCAATTAATAAGGGCTGGGCAACGGGGATTTTTTTGCAAGGTACAAGGACTCTAGATGGAAAGATCACCGATCCCAAACTTGGTGCGGCGATGATTGCCGCTAAAACAAAAGCGCCGTTTTTACCCGTCAGCGTTTGGGGAACAGAGACGATTTTTCCGAAGGGGGCAAAATTTCCCAAGTTATTTCAACCCGTCACCGTTAGGATCGGCGAGTTAATTCCCGCACCTGATTCTAGCGATCGCGCTACCCTTGAAGCCTATACCCAAAAATGTGCGGATGCCATTAATGCCCTCCATGCCCTAGGGCGATAAAGCAGAAAATGGCGGCGCTTCGCGCCGCCATTTTCTACTTGAGGGTTTTGGTATTTAGTCGGGGGAATAGGCTAGTAATGTGCCATTTTGCCCAATGACGAAACCGCGATCGTGGGAGAAGAAGTAAACCTGATAGAGGTTCGCACCGACATTTGCCGCCGAGCGATCGCGCTTCCATGTCTTGCCACCATCTTCGCTATGGATCAAGCGAGAGCTACCACCCGAAATCCAAACATTATTTTCATCTTGATAGGCGAGATCCAATAGACCAAAGCCACCGCCTTCACGGGGAGTTTGCTTTTTCTCCCACTTGTCAAATTCGCCAACTTCACTAAACTGAACTTGACCGCCACGATTTAACATCCATAGACGGTTATCGGGGGTATAACCCATGTTCTGTACCCGACGGGAGCTATTGCGATTATGTTGAATCCAAGTTACATCTCCAGGTTGCCATGTCGAATAAAAATTACCATTTGCCGATATCGCAACATAACGACCATCGGCGCTACGGTTGAGATTGCGAGCATTACCTACGGCTTGCGTTACTAAAGCTTTCCAGTTCTGTCCTGCATCTTGTGTGGAATAGATCGCCCCTAAATCTGTGACCATTTCCGCTGAGTTTTTACCTTGCGCGACGATCGCAAAGGGATCACCAGGTAACTTGGAGCTAAGTCCGATCCGTGACCAAGATTTACCGCCATCGGTGGTGTGGAGCAAGAGGGAGGGCTGTCCTGTAATCCAGCCCTCTTTGCCAGAGAAACTAATCGAGGAGAAGCGATAAATGCTGTCGCCGAGATCGAGTTTGCGCTCTTCCCAAGTTTTGCCACCATCGATTGATTCGAGCAGGGTTGCCTCAGTACCAACTAACCAACCGTGATCGAGATCGTTTTTGTCAAACCAAAGATCGAGGGGTGTAATCGCCACTGGGAGATCGACCTTATGCCAATTGCCATGGTTGGCTGAGGCAATTGGCATTCCCATGCCCAATAATCCGCCGCAAATTAGGAATAGGCAGAGGGATAGAGAAGTAAGCAAGCGTTTTATGCTTTTATTCATAAAAATCTATAGAAAATTTGCAAAAGAATTGGTAAGAAATTTGTAAGAAACTATGCTAAAGGAGAGTGAATTAATCGAGGGCGTAAAGACTAATGAAGAAAATGACCGCTAGCGCCAGCGACCCAAAGATCAATAAATTTTTTTGTCCTGGAGTGAGGGTATTTACCCCAAATCCATAGCCTAGGTTTTCGGTAAAGCCAGAGGGTTTGGCAGCAACGCCAATATCGGCAAATGCTTTTTTCTTGGTATTGCAAACGGGACAACGCCAATCGTTAGGAATGTCTTCAAAGGCTGTGCCATTAGGAATATTTCGTTTAGGATCACCTACGGATGGTTCGTATATGTAGCCACATACGCCACATTCATGCCGATGTAGTTCCTCTTTTATATCTGGTATGTCTGGCGTATTTACTTCGGTATTTACTTCAGTATTGGCTATTTCTATGTTTTCGGCTGCCGCATTGGTTAATTCGGGTTCCATAAATTTGATCGCCCGTAAAGCGATCGCTTGGTAATTCTGTTACAAATTATTACATCTTTTTGACATATCTTTCCCGACCTTGTGTTTCAAACAATCTTTGCCTTTATCGCCTGTATAGCTACAGTCACTTGAATGAGGAAAAATCAAACCCCAAGACTTGAATGGCGGCGCTTCGCGCCGCCATTCAAGTCTTGGGGTTTATGCCCTAATATACTTGGCGACAGCTATATGAAACGAGGGCAATTGTCATACCCAAAGGGCTAATCCACCATCGTCAAAGCCCACAAATATTACGGCGATCGCATACACTAGTAACAAATCTTTACGCTAACAAGTATAAATCGCGCTCGAATGCCAGACCATACTCATATTCAAGTTAAGGGTGCAAGACAGCACAATCTTAAGAATGTCGATCTGACGATTCCGCGCGATCGCCTAATCGTGTTTACAGGTGTGTCTGGTTCGGGCAAGTCATCGCTCGCCTTTGACACAATATTTGCCGAGGGACAACGCCGCTATGTTGAGTCCCTGAGTGCCTATGCTCGACAGTTTCTCGGACAGGTCGATAAGCCTGATGTAGACTACATTGAGGGATTGAGTCCTGCGATTTCCATAGACCAAAAATCCACTTCCCATAATCCGCGATCCACCGTTGGCACGGTTACCGAGATTTACGATTACCTGCGCTTGCTGTTTGGTCGGGCAGGTTCGCCGCATTGTCCCATTTGCGATCGCAATATAGCGCCACAGACCATCGATCGGATGGTGGACTCGATCATGGAATTAAGCGATCGTACCCGATTCCAATTACTCGCCCCCGTAATTCGCGGCAAAAAAGGAACCCATAAGAAATTACTAGCGAGTTTGGCATCGGAAGGTTTCGGACGAGTGCGTATTGATGGAGAAGTCCGCGAACTCAGCGACAATATCGAACTGGAAAAAAATAAGCTCCACGATATTGAAATTGTCGTCGATCGCCTAGTTCGCAAAGGCGATATCCAAGAACGGTTGACCGATTCTCTCGCCACATGCTTGAAACGTGCCGAAGGAATTGCCATGGTAGAGATTCTTGATCGGACAGACTCCCATCAGGATCAAGGCAGCAACCTACTCACATTTTCCGAAAACTTTGCCTGTCCCGAACATGGCGCAGTAATGGAAGAACTATCTCCAAGGATGTTCTCTTTTAATTCTCCCTATGGGGCTTGTCCTGCATGTCATGGATTAGGTAGCATCAAAACCTTTAATCCCGAACTATTGGTTCCCGATCCCTCTCTGCCCGTTTATGCGGCGATCGCCCCTTGGGCAGACAAAACCCACACCTATTACATTTCCCTACTCGCAAGTGTCGGTGAATACGCAGGTTTTGAAATTACTACACCTTGGGAAAATCTATCCCAATCACAGATTGACATTATTCTCTATGGCACGACCGAAAAGATTTTAATTAAACCCGACTCACTTTATCGCGAGCGAACTGAGGGCTATTACAAGCGTTATGAAGGAGCAATCTCCATCCTCGAACAGCAATATAAGGAAGCAGGCGAATCACAAAAACAGAAGCTAGAAAATTATCTAATCGAGCAGAACTGCTCGACCTGTGATGGAACTCGCCTCAAGCCTGAGTCCCTTGCCGTGCGGGTGGGTGGTTATAACATTATTGAGTTTGTCTCGGTTCCCATTGGCACTTGTCGCGATCGCCTCAAAAATTTAGAACTCGATGCGCGTACGCGACAAATTGGCGATCGGGTGTTACAGGAAATCGGAGCGAGATTACAATTCCTTCTCGATGTCGGCTTAGACTATCTCACCCTCGATCGCTCCACCATGTCGCTCTCTGGCGGTGAAGCTCAGCGCATCCGCTTAGCCACACAAATTGGTTCAGGTTTAACAGGCGTTCTCTACGTACTGGACGAGCCGAGCATTGGGCTGCACCAACGCGATAATTCCAGACTTCTGGCAACTTTAACAAAACTGCGCGATCTTGGAAATACATTGATCGTAGTCGAGCATGATGAGGAAACAATTCGGGCTGCGGATTATCTAGTCGATATTGGTCCTGGCGCAGGAGTGCATGGTGGGAGAGTGGTCGCCCAAGGCAGCGTCAAGGATATTGAGGAGCATCCTGAATCGCTTACAGGCGCTTACCTATCCAAAAAAAAGCAAATTTATACCCCCGCAGAACGACGTAAGGGCAATGGCAAATATCTGGAAATTTGTGATGCCCATCTCAATAATCTCCAACATATCAACGTTAAACTTCCCTTAGGAAAACTCGTTTGTATTACAGGTGTATCAGGTTCGGGGAAATCTACTCTCATTAATGACCTACTCCATAATTCTCTCGACCATCATTTCTCCCGTAAAATCCCAGTTCCCATTGGTGTGGGAGAAGTGAAAGGACTTCAAGCCCTTGATAAATTCATCGTCATTGACCAATCGCCAATCGGACGTACCCCTCGCTCCAATCCTGCCACCTATACGGGGCTTTTTGATGTCATTCGGGAAACCTTTGCCCTGACCACTGCGGCGAAAACCAGAGGCTATAAAGCGGGACAATTTTCCTTTAATGTCAAGGGAGGACGTTGTGAAGCCTGTTCGGGGCAGGGAGTCAATGTGATTTCGATGAACTTCTTGCCTGATGTCTACGTACAGTGTGATGTGTGTAAAGGAGCAAGGTACAATCGGGAAACTTTACAGGTTAAATACAAGGAAAAGACGATCGCTGATGTTCTTGATATGACCATCGAAGAAGCGATGCACTTTTTTGAGAATATTCCCTCAGCACATACCAAATTGGGAATGTTGGTGGATGTGGGTTTGGGCTATGTCCGCTTAGGACAATCTGCGCCAACATTATCAGGTGGTGAAGCCCAACGGGTGAAACTCGCGACCGAACTAGCTCGCAGGGCTACGGGTAAAACCCTCTATCTCATCGATGAGCCAACTACGGGCTTGAGTTTCTATGATGTACATAAGCTACTGGATGTGATGCAACGTCTGGTGGATAAGGGTAATAGCATCATTACCATTGAGCATAATCTTGATGTGATTCGTTGTGCGGATTGGATCGTCGATCTTGGTCCCGAAGGAGGCGATCGCGGTGGTAAAATCATCGCCGAAGGAACGCCCGAACAGGTTGCTAAAGTCAAAAGCTCCTATACAGGCAAATATCTCAAGCAAGTTTTAGCAGAATATCCTCGCAGTACCTAGGTTGGGCACAAGCTTTTGGGTTTGATTCTCAGTCTCCCAAAATGGCGTTGCCATTTTGGGAATCTCAAAACCTTCCTTTATACCAATTCCCAAAAGTGTGACAACACTTTTGGGAATTGATATTAATTATGCCTAGCTACTTAATATTTTTTTATGAAGTAGTACATCTTGTTTGAGTTGACAAACCCGCTGGGCGATCGCTTCATTTTTATGTTCTAAATCCCTAATCCAGATATCCGCTATTGTTCGCGCATCATCAGGCAAATCCGCCAATTCCCAACCTGAAATACCCAAATTTTCCATAAGATAAGAAACTTTTGGATCGTAGCTAATTGCCGAGCAATGACAGCCCTCCGAGGCTGCCATGATCAATCCATGCAATCGCATCGCGATCGTTAAATCTACACCACGGAAGATCCCCTTCAGTTTACGCGGATCTTTTTGAATGATGATTTGGCTGCGTTTTGGAAATTTATCGTTGAGGGCATCACAAATTGCTTGGGCGATCGCTTTGTCTTGGGTTGGTTGAAATGGAATTAGCAAAAGATTTGCATTGGTTTGCTGCTGTATTAATTGGAGAGCCTCCGTAATGGTCGCCAGCCGACAAGAGGTCAGCATTGGATGCGATCGCAATACTACCGCCACCTTGGGTGTAGCTAAGTCTCGATATATATTCATCGGCTCTGCCTCTAGAGCCCATACAGGATCGGGTGCAACAATGCTGTTAACTTCCCAGTCCGCTAGCAAGAGGGCCGATTGACGATCGCGTACAGATATGGATTTACAGCCCTGAAAAGCTCGTTTAGCAATCCATTTACTTAACTTGCGCTGAAGAGGACCAACTCCCTGCGCCCAAGCGATCGTTTGTAAACCCATGCCCTGCGCTAGCCCCATCAAACCGCCATAATAAATCGGATTTCTGGCACTTGTGGCATCCTGCATCAAGCTCCCCCCTCCCCATACGAACAAATCCGATCGACTGAGGACGCTCAGCAACCCAAACACCGAATAGCGATCGCTTGCTTCTACTTGGTGTAAATTTTCCGTAGCCTTAGGATTTGCCGATAATACTAGCGGTTGGACATCATCAGGCAACATTTGCAATAGGGTGGCAAGCAGAGCTTCATCACCACCATTACCCATCCCATAATATCCACATAAAACCGCACGCCGCATAGAATTCTGCCCAATATTTTTAGCTGGTTTGCCCTAGTCTCAACATCCCATTGTCGCGTATTTGTACCGTTTCGCACTTAAAAAAGTAAGGCAGAACAGAGTTCTGCCTTACTTTTTCAAACATAATATTTTAAACATAATAATTTTATCTAAAAGATGCGTGGCGACACCAACCGCCGCTACTTACAGTGCTTTGAACTCAAACCCAAACCAAGGAAATTTTTAAAAGCGTTGCAGAGCAACGCTTTTAAAAATTTCCTTGTGGTTCGTTTGATCGGCAATTGCTATAAGCTAGAGTGCGTAAGTCGCTCCGACTACCAATCCCACACCAATTACAAACCAAATGAGCGTGGTATAGTCGGCAAAAATCGAATTATTCCCCAACTGGATCAAGGCGATCGCTATGCCTGTAATACTAGCGATCGCGATCGGTAATAACCAATGCAAATAAGAGCTTTTTGAGCGCTTAAGTGATTTTTTTGGGTTTTTAGAATTAGGAGTCGGCAGATAAACTTGGGTTTGAGATAACCGCTTCTTGCCCATAGAGGGACTTTCCTTGGTGCGGTAAGGCGTGGGATTTAAACCTGTTTTTGCAGGTAACTGGCGAACTGCTCTCGCCTTGAGTTGCTTGCGATGCAGATATAACCTCTTCTCCAGATTTTTAAGACGAAACCAAAACAGGATTAACAGAGCGCTTGCAACTGCGCCCAAGGCGATCGCTACTTTTACTAAAATGAGCAGCAAATCTATGTCTTCTTGATTAGATAAAACAATTGCCATATATGCTGCAATTCCAGCGCTGTGCACTGAGGTGAACCCCTAGATTTTCGTGGAAAGCCTTTCTGAGCGATGGGTTCCCATAAAATCAAAAATTGGGGCGATCGCAATTTGTTATCAGCCAAATTGCGGGTTTACTGGCTCTTATTGTTTCATCAAGCTCGAAAATTCATGCACTAGAAATCATCTGCAAAAATGTCTGCAAAAACATGAAAATAGAAAACTAAAATTAGAGAATGGCGGCGCTTTGCGCCGCCATTCTCTGCTGAGTTATACCAATTCACTAAAGTAAGCCAACACTTCAGTGAATTAAAAACCATAACCAGTAAGATTTTAGGATTTCTAAAATGGCGTTGCCATTTTGGAAATTGGTATAATAACAATTCACTAAAGTGAGCTAACACTTCAGTGAATTAAAAACTAAATCCAGTAAGGTTTTAAGATTGCCAAAATGGCAGCGCCATTTTGGCAATCTTAAAACCTTACTGTTTTTTTGTTGAACTTTACGTTGGGCTGCTGAGATAGGTTAATTCGACATTTGGCGCAAGCGTAATCACATCGCCATTACACAAATCGTAGGAAGAGGCAACCTTCATATGATGATTAATAATCACCCCATTGACACTCGGCTTACCAGAGAGATCCCCGTCAATAATTCGATACTGATATCGTCCCCCTTCCCCAGGAACCCTAAGCAACACAGCATGTTGACGGGACACAAATCGTGAATAAAGTTGGATATTATTATTCACATCCCGCCCAATCGTGTACTTTAAACCATCAAGTGCGAGTTTTCTACTACCTCTCGCATCTGTGATTAATAGCGTGTGACTAACGTGTGTTGCGCTCATTAGCTCACCCAAAAAAGAAGTAGATATCGCTGTACTAGCGAAAAGTATATGTTATTGGTAGGCATTTGATTTAATCTCACGCTACTTTAACCTACAAATAGGATAGGATTATAGTTTTTTTAGATCGAAATTTAGCCATATGCCCCTAGCTGCGGTCGGCTGACATGAAATTTAAATGAGGTCTGGTATCTACCATCTAGGTGCTAAATACAAAATATGTACTTCGGGGGCAAAAGTGACAATATCACCATCTTGCAAAGTGTGAGAAGAAATTTTATGTAGTGCGTTAAGGATAATTCCATTCTTGCTGCGTTTGCCCGATGCACTACCATCAATAATTCGATAACTATCTGGACGATTACGGTGACGCACTTTCCTCAAGACGGCATGATACCTAGACACAAAGTCAGAGTCAAGACACACATGATTATCAGGTTCACGACCAATTGTGTATTGATCTTCAACTAGGATCATTTTACGAGTTCCGCAATTGTCAGTTACCACTAGAGTGTGGTTACAGGAAATATTGACGCTGATTTCTGATTCTTCATGAATTGTACTTGACATAATTTTTACCATTGCTACTTATCTAAGTCAGCTTGAGCATCAATTCGCATCATCTACCTTAAATAGCACTAAATATTACTGCACTAATGGTTTGTGCGTTTAAGTAGTTCGGCATAATTAAAAACCAAAACTAGAGAGCATACCGCCCGCTGCGCGGGCGGTATGCTCTCTAGTTTTTAAGTTTACTTATGCCTAGCTACTTACCTTAATCTGGATCGATGGGTCGTGGGAAGCCTCTTAAGAATGAGCAGTCTGCCCATTCTTAAGGGAATGAGCTGTAAGAATGAGCAGCAGCCGCTTACCTTGCTTGCTATACAATACTCATTTGAAACAAGCTACCTTGGAGAACTATTTTAGTGGACATTACCGAAATTGCCCGCCAAACCCAGATTTTATCCCAGCGCCTGAGCATTGCTCAGGACTATCTTTGACGTACCTGCGATCGCAGCAAAAATTAGCGACCTCGAACAAACTGCCGCACAACCAGAATTTTGGGGAAATAGCGATCAAGCACAAAAAACGATGAGGGAGTTAGATGCCCTCAAGTCCTATCTTGAAAAATTCGCGAGCTGGCGACAAACCATTGAAAATCTAGAGGCGATCGCTGAATTACTTGCCCTTGAAGACGATCCAGCCCTAGCTAATGAAGCAAAACAAGGTCTGACTCAACTACTGCAAGAAATGGATCGCTGGGATTTAGAGCAGTTACTAGCGGGGACATACGATAAATACGACGCAGTTTTAACGATTAACGCTGGTGCAGGGGGGACTGATTCTCAAGACTGGACAGAAATGCTCCTACGCATGTATACCCGCTTTTGTGAGTCACAAGGTTACAAAGTGGAGATTTCCGAGATCTCCGAGGGAGAAGAAGCAGGCATCAAGTCAGTAACTTTGCTGGTGCACGGACGCTATGCCTATGGCTATCTTGCTCCTGAAAAAGGTACGCATCGCCTTGTCAGGATTTCACCATTTAATGCCAATGACAAGCGCCAAACTAGTTTTGCTGGTGTAGAAGTAATGCCGTTACTGGAGGAGGATGTCGATCTCGATATCGATCCCAAGGAATTAGAAATTACCACGACGCGAGCAGGTGGCAAAGGTGGTCAAAATGTGAACAAGGTAGAAACGGCGGTACGAATTACCCATTTGCCGACGGGAATCTCAGTACGCTGTACGCAAGAGCGATCGCAATTGCAAAACAAGGAAAATGCCATGCGATTGCTTAAGGCGAAGTTGTTAATTATTGCCCAAGAGCAACGTGCTCAGAAAATAGCTGATATTCGTGGCGATATGGTGGAAGCGGCTTGGGGCAACCAAATTCGCAACTATGTGTTTCATCCTTACCAATTAGTCAAGGATTTACGCACAGGAGAAGAAACGACAAATATTCAAAATGTAATGGATGGCGATCTTGAACCATTCATTCAGTCATATTTGCGGCAACAAAATCAGCCCGTTTGAGTCAATATTTTTAAGGGTTAAATGTTTAATCGGATGGTTGCTTACTTTTAGTTTTAAGTAAGTGGGCTTAATTAACTCCAAAAAACTAAAACCTGCGGCGCACGCTGCGCGTACGCCGCAGGTTTTAGATCTGGATTTTAATTATGCTGAGGTACTTAGAGAAACACCAAAAGTAAGCAACCATCCTAAACAAAATTTGTACGTTACGTCCTTAGTATTTTTTGGCGATTGATTATGAATAGTAAACCTCAGAGACGATTGGTTGATTTATCAGTTGATTTAAGGGAATCTGGCTCCAGTCGGCTAAAATCAAGCCAGAGATTAAGCCAGAAATTAGGTCAAATTAGCCTCTTAGGGTTATGTATTGTGGTCGGCGCGATCGCCGAGCCAATTTTTGGTGATCGTTTTTTTGCCTCGGCGCAGACCTGCGTCAAGCCGTCTTCTCTTCAGAATTTTCTTACGAAAGTCACCATCGGTGACGACCATCTCACGCGCTATGCGGCCGCAGCGAATGCGATCGAAAACAAACGATTAGAAATTTTCCGAACGGCAAAGAGTAATCCTGATTGGGGGAATGTTGTCAATCTTGCGGAGTCTCAACAAACTAAAGTCTGCGATCTGGCTAATCCTCCAGAATTTTTGCGATCGCTCTGCGCCGAGTTACGCAGCTATAGCGAAGAGGCAATTTGTCGTTATGGCTTTACCAATAAAGAATTTAACCAAATCACCCTCGAACAGATGCAAAATCCTAATCTCAGGAGCGTGATTCAAGACCAACAGGTGCAGCTACGGGGCAATAAATAACGGCGATCATTAGGACATACAACTCTTTGCGCTCAAATCTAAATCAAGAAAGCTTTTGAAAGTGTTGCTTCGCAACACTTTCAAAAGCTTTCTTGTGGTTCTTTTGCTCGAAAATTACTGTAAAAAACAAAAGTAGAGTGGTGGCGCTTCGCGCCACCACTCTACTTTTGTTTTTATATTTTTTGGATAATTTGCTAAAACGGACAAAATCGTCTATAAGAAACAGGGTTAATTAAGGGCAAAACGATCCATCCTCGACGATAGTCATGATTATTTTTTCTTGTCCTATTGACAATGGTCACTTACAGTCTATAATCCCTCCATTGTTTAGTATGCCCAGTGCTACAAAAGCTACAAAACTCATAAAGACACGCTTATGTTCGGCTTAAAATTTGGCGGAAAGTCTAAAAAAGGTATCGGAATTGAAATTACTTCCGAGAAAGTAAACCTAGTTCAATTGCGCCGCAAGGGGCAGTCTTCTTACAAGCTAGTGACGTATGGTAGCGTCGAGCTTCCTGAAGGAACTGTTGAAGAGGGACGCATTCTCGATCCTGTAGCGCTGGGAGAAGTTATTCGCAGTTTGCTAGCAGACAAAAAAATAAAGGTTAAGAAAGTAGCGACAGCTCTACCTGGTCGCGAGACTGTGAGTCGCTTGATCCGTTTGCCTGCGGAAATTCCCGACCTCGAATTGCGCGAAATGGTTCTCAATCAAGAAGCTAGTCTATATTTGCCTTTTCCCCGTGAAGATGCGGATGTAGATTATCAAAAGCTCGGCACTTCTCTAGATGATGATGGTATTGAGCGTATTGAAATCTTGATGGTGGCAACACCTAAAGAGGTAACAGATAGCTATATCCAAGCGTTAGAGATCGCCCAACTCCAAGTTGACATCGTGGAAGTTAGCAGTTTTGCACTCATTCGTGCCATGCATAATGAGTTAGCAAGATTTAGTACCTTGGCGGAAGCTGTAGCGATCGTTGACATTGAGTATGAAGCAACCGAAATCACCGTAACCGTTGATGGAGTTCCTCAGTTCTCGCGCACCTTCCCCATTGGTACGGCGCAAATTCAGAATGCCCAGTTACGTGCCATTAACCTTCCTCCTCGAAGGACGACGGATATGGAAATGTTGAGTTCGACAGTTGTGCCTGTGCAGTCTATGGATACGGCAAGTTTAGCTGGTGGTGGCAACACTCCTGGTGATGCTGCGATTATGCGGGTGATTGGCGATCTCTCCGACGAGCTAAGACGATCCATCGATTTTTATACTAGTCAGTCTCCTGGTTCAGATGTCGTGCAGTTACTAATCGCTGGTCCTGGCGCTTGTATTGGGCAGTTAAATGAGTTTTTTAGCCAAAGACTTGGTATTGCGGCTAGCGCTGTCGATCCACTTACTGCGGTAGGTGTAACTGTTGACAGTGATATACCCGTTCAGGAACGTATGGCGTTATCTGTCGCTCTAGGTCTAGGTTTGAGGGAGGTTTAAAATAATTGTTATGTATACACTTGATATTAATTTTCTAAGCGATCGCATTGCTGAAGAAGCACAAGCGGTGGAACGTACACCGATAGCTGATTCACAGTTTTTAATCTATGGTGGTGCAGTCGCGGCTGTTTCTCTTGCCATTGTGGGCGGTGCTTTTTTCGTTCTCAATAGTACCAATGAAGGAGTTCAACAGGAGCTTTCATCTTTAACCGCAAAAGAAACTGCCCTAAACAGCAAAATTGCCGCTCTGAAAACCCAAGAAGATCAATTAAAGGCAATTCAAGGCAGAACAGGCGAGCTTGTCAATCTATTTGTGGGTAATTTACCCGTCAGTGCTATTACCGATGACATCAGAAAACGCACGCCAATTACGGTACAAGTAGATTCCATTACTCAAACTTCAGCCGCCGCAACTCCCCAAGCTCCTGCATCAACAACAATTACTCTCAGTGGGAAGACGACTAGTTATAACGAGCTAAACGACTTTCTATTGTTACTCAAAGCCTCCCCCTTGCTAGACGATAAACAGACAAAGCTTCTATCGTCAACCTTGCAGCAAGGAAACTCTGAGAAATTTAACTTGGTCAATTTTCAGATTCAAACAGCAGTTACTAGCAAAAGCCCATCGGAAATATTGCCAACACTCCAAAAGGCCGGAGCTGATGGATTAATTACCAGGGTCAATCTATTAAAGCAACAGGGAGTAATCAAATAAAATGGCAAATGTTGGATCCGCTTCAGGAATTGAAGGTGGTGGCGGTGGTCTTACTTTATTTGGGATCACTTTTACATCAAAGATTTTAGGGATATTGATGGGAGTTGGTGGGGTTGCCCTTGCTGCCTATGTAGCTACTAGCTACGTCATGCCTATCTGGGATCAGGTGCAATCTGCCCAGAAAAATATCGACACCAAAAAAGATGCAATTAAGACCTTAGAAGGTCAGGTAGCTAGTAAGGGCAATATCGCTCAAAAAATTGAAGCAGCCAATCAACAAAACAAATTTGTACTGTCGCTTTTGCCTAATGTAGACAATATTGACACCTTAATTCGCGATATCCAAGGACAGATTCCTGAGACAATTGTGATCGCGCTACCCCCAAATCTTTCCTATGAATTAGCGGGAACAATGCGGACCTTTCAACCTTCGGCATCTGTTCCGGGCGCACAGTACGATTCTTATTCCTTTACGATTGGATTTGATGGCAAATTTGAAGATGTATTGAGTACCATTCAAAAAATTGAGCGCCTCAAACCATTACTAGTTATAAAGGACTTGAAATTGACCAAAAAACCCCTTCCAGTTGCAAACTTCAAATTCTCACGCCCGATCGCAGCGGGCAAAGAAAAAGAAATTCTAGATATCTTGCCTCCACTCATTGGTGCAGACTTCACCTTACAAGCTTTCGTGCCTAAAACGGAAGCCGAGCTAAAGGCTGCAGCTGCTGCGGCCGCTGCGACACCTCCTAAAAAATAACAATTTGCTGAGAATCAACACCGATAAAGATCGCGACTTTGTTCCCAAAAACAGGGAATATCATCCAATAATCGCAATTATTTAATATTTGCTGTTCAAGTCTATTATTTTTTTGATTCAAAATTGACTTAGTATGGTATAATCTCGACCCATAATCGCGTCAATTCTGTCTTAGTTGTGTCATTCCTTTAGGGCATGTTCAATTTTTTACAGGTCTACTACTAAAGATTAAGCGTATTGAGTTCCGTAAGGAGCATGAGGAGTGTAATTATGAATGCGAAGTTGAATGTGAAGCTGAATATGAAACTGAATGATAGGTTGAATGTGAAACTGAATAGAAAGTCTTGGGCTTGCTGGTTTCTAATTGCGGCAAGTTGCCCCCAGTTATTGTTGATCGCGCCGAGCCAATCTCAAACTACGCCCCAAAGCTCTATTTCAGCAAATTCAACCGATGTTGCGGCGGTGGCTAGCCGTATCACCGATATCAATACCAATGTCTCAGGCGATCGCCTAGACCTCACGGTAAATTTTGCCAGCAGCGATCGCCCAAAGGTTACCTATACAAAGCAGGGAAAATCTTGGGTAGCTTTACTCAATGGGGCTCAACTGCAATTGGGTAATGGAAATGCTAGCTATGCCAAGACAAATCCCGCTCCAGGAATTGCGGCGATCGAGGCAACCCAGTATGCCGCTAACAAAGTACAAATACGGGTCACTGCTAACGATCCAGAAACTCTTAAGGAGCTAATCAAACGCCAAGATAATGGTGATAGTTTGGTATTTAGCTTAGAAATGCAACCTTCAGCAAATCAGGTTAGCTCAATCTCTGCAGCTAATTCTCCAGAATCTGGAGTCGTAAATTCGCAAACTTCCAATGATTCTACCAAGGTGCTCACTGCTCAGAATTCATCTGTGAATTCCGCCTCTTTAGGAAAACCTTTATTTGAACCGAAGATCACCGTTACCGATGCTGATGGGAAGACTCGCGTAGCCCAAAGCAATGCACCAAATTCAGCTCCTCCCCCTGTCACAAATCCAGTCACACCGCAATTGCAAGGTCGCGTTCCCGGTGTAGTTCCCCCCTTCCGTCAACTCAAGACCCCTCCTGTTGGAGATATTGCGACATCTTCCGCCAAACTTCGTCCTGATATCGTCGATCTTGGTACTGCCGAGCGCGTACCGAGAATTACTTTGCGGGAGGCTCCTGCAATTGAAGTTTTGAATTTGATCGGTCGTGTTGCGGGGCTAAGTGTTGTTTCTGCTGAAGCTGCTGCATCTGCTTCATCTACTGCTGGCGCAACTGCCACCACTGGTACCGGTGGTGGACTCAAGCAACCTGTTAGCCTTTCCATTGAGAATGAAACGGCTCAAGATGTTTTCAATAATGTATTGAGGATTACAGGGCTAGATGCCAATCGCATCGGGAACACTATTTTTGTTGCTACCAAACTTCCTGTAACCCTCAAAAATCTAGTCACTAAAAACTATCGTCTCAATCAAATCACCGTTGGTGAAGCTTCTGCTTACTTAATTGGTTTAGGAGCTTCTCGGATCGTCAACCGCCAACGCCCAATCCCTGGAGCGCAAACAGCAACGGTAGGAACTGCTTCGGCGGCTACAGTAGTAAATATCCCTACTGAATCAATTCCAACGCTAGAGACAATTACAGTCCCTGCAGATTCTAGTACATCATCCCTTTTAAAGGGTTTGCAAGTTATAGCTGAAGAACGTGGTAACTCGCTAACTTTGATTGGAAGTCCCAAACAAATTGAATTTGCCGAAGCCCAACTTGCTCGGTTGGATTTACGTAAACGTCAAGTTGCTGTTAACGTGAAGGTTGTCGAAGTAAACCTCGATAAGAATCAAACCATTGGTTCGTCTCTTTCCTTTAATGCAAGTAATACGGATGGAAGTGGAACGGGCGCGGCAATTTCTTCTGCGGTTGGCGTGTTGGGATTAAATTTTAACGACACCACGGGCACCCCATCAATTCTTACATCCCCACAGCGACTATTTGGCTCTCTCAGTGCTCGCATAGTCAGTGGAAATGCTAAGGTTATCACTGACCCAACCCTAACTGTCCAAGAAGGAGAAACGGCAACGGTTGCGCTCACCGAAGATGTGGTAACAGCCAATACTGTTACTATTACTACGATTACCTCTGGTACTACAACTCAAAACTTCCCAACTCAAACCGTAACTACTACGCCAGTTGGACTGACTCTCAATCTTAATGTTGCGCGGGTTGACGACAATGGGTTTATTAACTTTGCCGTGTCACCTAGTGTCAGTGCTCTAGTTTCAACACAGCAATTAGGAACGGTACTGGGTATTCAAACTTCCCAAGGATTAATCTCTAAACGGACACTTAATTCTGGGCAGATTCGGGTTAGGGATGGTCAAACACTCGTGCTATCGGGAATCATTCGAGATTCGGATCGTCAAACCTTGACTAAAGTGCCGTTTTTAGGCGATCTGCCGATTATTGGTGCATTGTTCCGTCAAGAAAGTAATCAAAACGTTCGTAATGAAGTAATTATTATAGTAACGCCTCGTATCATTGACGATAGTCAAAATGCTAATTGGGGTTACACCTATCAACCAGGACCAGAAGTCCAAAAGGTTATTGATAGCAATCTTCGTAAGAGTCAATAGGCTTCATCCATTTTCATAATTTACACTTCTTTCCAGCCTTGACAGTTTGTGTCGAGGCTTTTTTATTGGAAACTTATGCTTTGGCTAAGTGGATTGCTGTGATGTACTCACATAAATCTCTCTATAGCCCAAAATTCCATGCCATTGAGATACATCTTCAGACAAGCCTGTTTGGTGGCTTCTGGATAAGACTTGGTTTGTTCACTAGATTCTATAAATTGGCGACCATATTCGACACAGATATGGTTTTGTTTTCCTTGCTTAGTTCTATTCTTGCGTATGTGTTCCGACCCACACTTTGGACATTATCATCTCTTTTACTGCAACTCATACTTCATTATGCAACGCCCGATTATGAATTGCGATCGCATCTTCCCAAGTACTGCCCGATCGCAACCAATTAATCGGCAAGTCGCCATTACCCGAACCACGAAACCATGTGCGCTGACGTTTTGCAAACTGACAGGTATGCGTCACTGTAAGGGATTTGGCAGTTTCTAGATCGATTTTATGGGATAAATAATCCGACATTTCCGCATAGCCCAGAGTTTTTAAAAGCGGTAAATCTTCTCCATAGCACCTTTGCACATGACAAATCTCATCGAGCCATCCCCGATCTAGCATTTGCTCCGTGCGATCGCCTACTAATTTCCGATAAGCATCCAGATCTTCGCAATCCAATCCAATCTGCACGATCGGATAATCAGGCGGTTGCTCACCCTGTTGCGCTGATAAAGGTTTGCCTGTTACGTAAAAAACCTCTAGCGATCGCACAGTTCTAACTTGATCGTTAGCATGAATTTTGTTAGCCCCCACAGGATCAACCTGTTGCAAAACTTGATAGCAATAGTGCTGTCCTAATTGTTCAAATTGCGATCGCAGATCAGGTTGCGGCGGCACATGGGGGATTTTTAGCCCTGCGGTAATTGCCTTGATATATAACCCTGAACCACCAACTAAGATGGGCGTAACACCTTCGGTATGAAATTTAGCAATTAAAGTTTGTGCTTGATCTTGATAATCAGCAAGGGTCAGAGTTTGATCAGGATTAATAATATCAATCAAATAATGGGGAACACCTTGACGTTCCTCCATTGTCGGCTTTGCAGTACCAATATCTAGCTCACGATAAACTTGGCGGGAGTCAGCGCTTAGGATGGGAGCGTTTAGATATTTCGCAAGAGCGATCGCCAAACTAGTTTTACCCGTAGCCGTAGCCCCCAAAATGACGATTAACCCCGCACGATCCATGATTTTAGTTCTTTGAATTAAAAAACAAACCCCGTAATACCGATTCACGAAAGTGTGACAACACTTTTGTGAATTATAGCTGCCGCCAACTGTATCAGGACATAAAACCGAATAGAGAGTGGCGGCGCTTTGCGCCGCCACTCTCTATTCGTCTACTATTACTGACTATAGCTTAGGACCATTGAGAAATACTAGATTGGGAAATAGGAATCTGAATCAAAAACTCCGTTCCTTGCCCTACGGTCGATAGGCATCGGAGAATCCCACCATGCCTTTCGGTAATAATTTGGTAACTGATGGACAACCCCATCCCCGTCCCTTTGCCAACGGGCTTTGTCGTAAAAAATGGTTCAAAAATGCGATCTATGACCTCTTGAGCCATACCCACACCGTTATCCTTAATGCGAATTATCACCACAGCTAGACCAAGCAAAGGATCGGCTTCTTTTAATTCGGTAACAATGGTAATGGTCGGTCGCCAGTCTGCTCGCTGGGGCTTGCTATGAGTAGTTTCCTTCCCAAGATTCTTGGTAACAATGCAGGATAACTCTTCGAGGGCATCGATCGCATTGGTCAACAAATTCATAAATACCTGATTCAGTTGCCCAGCATAACACTCCACCATCGGGAGCTTGTCATACTGTTTAATCACTTGAATACCAGCATTATGATTTTGGTTATTTTGATCCTTAAGACGATGTTGCAAAATCATTAACGTGCTGTCAATTCCCTCATGAATATTGACAGCTTTAAATTCAGCTTCATCTAATCGCGAAAAATTACGCAAGGACAACACAATTTGACGAATGCGATCGGAGCCAACCTTCATGGATGTCAATAACTTCGTGAGATCCTGCGTTAAAAAATCTAAATCCAGTCCCTCTAACTCTGCCCTAACCTCATCAGCGATCCCCGTACTATGCTGTTGATACAAAGCGATCGCCTTGAGCAAATCCGAAACGTATTGCGTAGCGTAAGTTAGATTGCCGTGAATAAAATTAACGGGATTGTTAATTTCATGGGCAACCCCAGCCACCAGTTGCCCCAAACTAGACATTTTTTCGTTCTGTACCAATTGAGTCTGCGTCCGATGTAAATCTTGCAAAGCCTTTTTTAATTCGGCTGTGCGCTGTTCCACACGTATTTCTAGAACCTCATTGACTTCTTGCAAAGCGGCTTCGGCAAGCTTACGATCGGTAATATTCGTTAAGGAGCCCCCCCCCTCGCTCTGATTGCTAGAATAAGCCGATAGTTCTAGCCAGACAATCACTCCCGATTGATGTTGAAACCGTAATTCTTGACCAATCACCACCTGTTGCTTTTGTAATTGATCGAGCAACTGTTGCCCCCGCGCCAAATCTTCTGGAGCCAGAAAATTAGAAAGCGGTTGAGAGAGAGATTCAGCAATGTTATACCCCAAAGTCTCAGTCCAAGCTCGATTGAGAAAGGTAAAACAGCCCGATGGATCGCACTTAAAAACGATCTCTCTTAAGCTTTCAACTAACTCTCGATAACGTCGCTCTGATTCCGAGAGTTTTTCAATCAAGCGATAATGAATTTGTGTATTCAGTTCGTTTGTCATCTCATCAGGGTTCATGGGCTAAGGGCAAGCTGGCTCAAAAGCTCAGTGTGAGTGACGACATTAGCATACAGAGGAAAAATATTTTCGCAATAGAATGACTGCTCAAATACAGTTCTTGCGGAGGTGCAATCAGAAAGGATTGTAACCTGATATCCTTGTTCATGCGCGGAACGTCCCGTGGAATCAATACAAACTGAGGTAACAGTTCCCGCCAAAACGATATTTTCGATCGCATGTTGTTGCAGAATTTCGTTTAGATTGGTATTAACAAAGGCGTTAAAACCGCGTTTTCCTGGAACACGCAAAATCCGATGTTTAAACCGATTCAACTCTTCAATAGTTTTCGAGCCTTCCGTTCCTCCTTGAAATGCTCCCACCTCTTTAATTGTTTTGAGAATGCCAATTGGGTCAACCATTTCTTCATAACTAGAAGTAAAGAAGATCGGTGTTTCTACAATCAATACTGAAGTGGTTTCCAAACAATCTAATAGATGAATTGTATTAGATAATACATTTGTAACTTTAGAAGACTCTTCAACAATGCCATGCAGAATTCCGTTAGGAGCAAAATAGTCATTTTGAAAACCGATCAGCAGTAAGGCTGTATTGTGGGCATTCATATATACTTCTAGCCAAAAAATATTGTATACAGACTTTAAGAAACATAAATTATTTTACCCAGTTTATGAAGTATATCAATCAGTATTTTATCTGATTTGTCTAAATCCCTATGTATAGTTCTAAAATAGAAATGTATCCTGTAGTCCAAGTGTGGTATACAATACAGGCTATGATTTTTATATTTAATTCGTCTGGCTACGCCAAGAAATATCTCAAATCTAATGAGAATAAAAGTCCACCTTAGAAACAAGATAATAACAAATAGTGTGTCGATAAATTATAAATAAAAGTTAAATCAGATATAGCTATTGCCAAATTTATCAAGACATAAAAATCAAAAGGTGAGGGGCGGCGATTTGCGCCGCCCCTCACCTTTTGATTTATAGCTACAGTCACTTGACTTAGGACAAATCAAACCCCAAGAATTGACTGGCGGCGCAAAGCGCCGCCAGTCAATTCTTGGGGTTTATGTCCTAGTACAGGCGGCAGCTATAAGATTGCCATGCATGGCAATCTTAAATATTTTTTGGCAAGAACTCACTCTCCTATACCAAATCACAAAATGGCGTTGCCATTTTGTGATTTTAAACCCCTTACTGAGTTTGGGTTTCAATTCCCAAAAGTGTAGCCACACTTTTGGGAATTGGTATTATAGCTGCCGCCAGTTTTGTTAGGACAAAATCAAAACCCCAAAGAGAGTTGCCGCGCTCCGCGCGGCAACTCTCTTTGGGGTTTTATGTCCTGATACAGTTGGCGGCAGCTATAAATTTAATTACTTAATTGGCGACGAAAATCTCTAGGGCTAAGGCGTAATGGATTTTGAGTATCCCATATCCCCAATTCTTGTAATCTTGCTTTTGATTGAGCGCGACTAATTCTCGCATCGTACTTGCTATTAGGAGGATAGGGATCAGCGATCGCCAAACCCTCACCGACCAAATATTGATTAACTAATAATTTATCTTTCCAAATATAGGCAAGTAAGCGATCGGAGTTGTCCTTTTGCTTGACATCAAATTCCAGAATCACCTTCTGTTCTTTGACCAAATCTGACAAGCGCTGACGAGCGCGATCGCCCCAAGGAGCCTGTTCTTTGAGAGGGGCGCTTAATCCTAACAGGCGCACTCTCTGCACGGTCATATTGGGATTGTTCAGAACTGAAGCTTCAACGGTTTGACCGCTAATTACCCGATTGATCAGCCATAGCTCGCCATTGATGCGATCGCTAGGCTGCATAAAGGCAAGCAAAATATTTGCAACTATTAAAAATGCAACTAATATTCCCGTCAATACCAACCAACGTGGCGTAGATAAAGCAATTGCCTCTTTTTTCCCTGTTTTAGAACTCATAGATTGAAGGACATCCAATTCAAAATGTAAAGGACGCAAAGCGTCCTTTACAAAATCTAGTCATGATCGATGGGAATGCCAAACTGAAACCAATGGCGCTTGCGTTTGGCAAAAAAGTTGCCAAACTGGAGGCGATAGACCTCATCTTCATCTTGAGTTTCTAGATCTAGATCTGACTGTGCATAGCCAGAACAAATTAGGGCATAACCCTCATCTTGCAATGTTTTGGACAGACCAATTACTTCATGCTGATCGATCGTCCCCGACTTTACGCGCATGGCGCAGGCTGTACAAGCACCATTCAGACAGGAGAAAGGCAGCTCGATCCCCTGTGATTCTAAGGATTCGAGAATATAGCGATCGCCTTCGATATCGGCTTCGTAGAACTTATCGTTTTGGCGATCGTGGATGCGAATGTGGTAAGACATAAGTATTTATAGGCGTTATACGCGACTTTCATGCGCGAGTAGGAATCATACCCGTTTGCCGAGCATAATCAAATAAGCCCCCAGCATCGATGACAGGACGGACATCGCCCAAAGATTTCAGAGAAAAAGTCGCGCCAGTGGTTTCGTTAATAATGACATCGCGATCAAAATCAATCGTCGCTTCTTCCCCAGTCTTAAAGTTATCAATTAAACGTTCGACCGACTCCCAAGGATATAGCTCGCCCGTGGCGGTACAGTTGCGAAAGAAAATTCTCGCGTAGGACTGAGCAACCACAGCCTCAAGTCCCGCCGCCCCAAGGGCGATCGGTGCATGTTCCCTCGAAGACCCGCAACCAAAATTTTCACCTGCGACGATAATTGCATAGATGGTTTTGCTCTCACCTTCAGCAATAAAGCGATCGTAGCGATCGGGTAATCCAATCATGGCATAGCTACCAAGCTTCTCGTATTCATCGGGCTTAGAAGGAACGAGGGTGAGATATTCCGCAGGAATAATTTGATCAGTATCGATATTGTCATCTAATACAAATACTTTGCCCTGAATTGTCTTACTCATAGTTTTTATCTATAAAATCTATAAAACAGTCATTAGTCCAGAAAACAGTGCTAGAAACAGTGCTAAAAAACAGTAATTGATCTAGAAATCGGTCTGAAATAATCTTTCCTAAGTGGCTGGGTATAATTAAAACCCAAAATCAAAAGCTATGGGGAAAGCGCAGCCTGCGCTACAGCTTTTGGAGTCTTATATTTAATTTTACCTAGCTACTTATTGTTTAGTCAAAATCGCATTCAGAATAAAATCAGTCAAAACAATTAGTCAAAATAATCAATCGAAATAATCAATCGAAATAAAACAGAGTTACCACTTTGCGTTGTTCTTCAGCATCTTGGCAAGTCTGCAATAAAGTCTCGCTACCATGAAACGCGAAGCAGATTAGTTGCTGACACTTAGAAATAATTTCTTGGTTACACAGACTACTCGCTTCAGCCAAAGATAAAGTGTCATTTTCACTATGCTCGATTAAATGAATCACATTTTCTAGCTGTTCGCGAGACTCATAGGGCTGCTTATCAAGGCTTTGTGGCAGAATTACGGTCAACAAATTAGGGTCAGCCCTTAAAGCACCACGAATTGCCGCAAAATTTGTACCTGTTGCCCCAGAGGTAATAATACTGTTACCAGATAGTGCCAAGGCATAGCTGAGCAGTTCGATCAGCAGTTGGTGAGTCAATGGCACATGGCGGGAGCCTAAAAACGCAATTCGCTTTGAGCCTTGTTGCTGTATCGTCGCAAGCTCTTGCAAAAAATCGTCTAGCTTGGGTAGATTAATTGACTGAGTCAAACAAATCCCTCTCGTTTACTACTTACTGAACGAATAACTACACAATATCACTTAACCCCAGAGAATCAAACTAGTTATAGCAGTAGCCAGTTATGTTAGGACAAAAACAAAACCCAGAAGAGTGGTGCGGCGCTTTGCGTCGCACCACTCTTCTGGGTTTTATGTCTTAACTTATTTGGCTATAGCTATAACAGATAGGAGTCACGATAAATCCTAATAATTGGTGTCATAAATTTGGCAAAGTTGCCATATACTAGATAGGCTGTCAAGTTTTCAACAGTAACAAGGAAGGAGCTATGTCCCGTTATAGAGGTCCGCGCCTCAGAATCGTCAGAAGACTCGGAGAGCTTCCCGGTCTAAGTCGCAAACAACCTAAGCACGCTTATCCACCTGGACAGCATGGTCAAGATCGCAAAAAGCGTTCTGAGTATGCTGTGCGTCTTGAGGAAAAGCAAAAACTACGTTTTAATTATGGTCTTACTGAAACTCAAATGCTGCGCTATGTGCGCCGAGCCAGAAGAGTTAAGGGTTCTACAGGACTAGTATTGCTACAACTGCTAGAAATGCGTCTAGATAATACTGTTTTCCGCATGGGATTTGCGCCGACGATTCCTGCTGCGCGTCAATTAGTAAATCACGGACACATCACCATCAATGGCAAAAGCGTAACTATTCCTAGTTATGGTGTTCGCCCTGGTGAAGTAATTAGCGTGAAAGATAATGAAAAGTCTCGCAAAATTGTCGAGCGTAACCTCGAATTCCCAGGCTTGTCCAACATTCCTAGCCATTTAGAATTCGATAAGGCAAAGATGACTGGTAAAGTCAATGGCGTTGTCGAGCGCGAATGGGTAGCATTGCAAGTGAACGAACTGCTGGTTATTGAGTACTACTCACGCCAAGCTTAAGGTTGAAGCACTCAGCTACGGGCTTTGTTGTTCTTAGATAAATTGCTTGTAGCTGAACGCCTTCCAACTGGGTAAACTGCCAATTGGGTAAACTCTATTAGGTTCAACTTCACTGCGAATTATGCAGTTAAATATTTCTGCTCCTGTAAACCTCGATTTACACGTTCCTAAGGATTTTGTTCGGGGTTGTCCCCGCAGTGTCCGTATGGATATTGATCACCTGCTTCTAGCGATCGAGGCGCTGGACTTAGAGGCAGTTGAGGTCATACTGGTCTTAATCGAGCAGCTAGGTTTAGAAAAAACGATTCCTAGTCGTGTAGCTTTTTGGCGACTGCGAAATACGAATCCGCTTCGTCGCAATTATCAACGCGCCAGCCTTAGTTGGGATGAGTTGAAGGCTTTAGTCAAGATTGTCTGCACGATCGCCAAACAGTTAGATACTGGTTTGCGCTTGCTACTGAGCACCGATCGGCAGATTAGCGAGGGTAAGATTGAAGCGTTAGGCTTACAGCAAAACCAAGGTTTTTTAGAAAATTATATTGATCGCTTTACGTCTTTGTATATTGGACGAATGCGATCGCCATCTCCTTTAAATAAACAAGAAATTCGCGAGTTAGCCCTGCAATTGCTAACGCGCCTATTGCTATGTAGTGGTGTCGCGGGCGAATATCGCCTATGGAATAGTCTGTTTGATGGAGCGATCGCCTAATGATTCAACGCAGCTATAGTTTGCCCAGTTGCACTTTGCTAGTCGATGGGATCGTCACCAGTGGTGATGTAATTTCCATTCTGACTGGCTTTAGTTGTCGCTTTAACCATCACGCTGAGCCCATTGTCGGTGGATTAGAACTGCTCAATGCGCTGGTTAAAGTTGTAGGAGCCTATGCCCAAGCGCTAAAGAGTAATATCTTAGTAGCAATTCCTGAGAAACTGGTGCAGATCGAGCCCCAAGGCAAGCATCTCCATGTTCTATCGGTATCGCTCAACGAAGCCGATGCCCATAATCCCAAGCAACTCCAGATCGAGCTAAATACGATTCAGCTATTTGATCTGATGGAGAGTCTCGATCGTTTGTGTTGCGATCCGATCACTTTGCCCGATCTGAAATTAGTAACCCAAATTTCTGACTATCGATCGCAATCTCAGTTAAATAATCAAGCATTGCCCGCGATCGCTGGAGTAGTGAGTTTAGCGATCGCCGCTACGGTTTTATACTTCATCCCCATCCCCAAACCCCAACCGAAGCCTGCCCAAACTCTTCCCGTGCAAACTAAACCTTTGCCTAAAGTTTCTAAACCACCAGTGGCAAGTCCTGAAAGTTCTGCTAGTCCCGAAGCTTCACCGAGTCCTACAGCCTCATCTAGCCCTGAAAGTTCTCCCAGCCCCACAGCTTCACCAAACCCAACTAGCTCTTCTAGTCCTGAGACATCGCCCACCACTAGCCCCAGATAAAAAAGAGACGAGCTATGGCTGAATTCTTAAGGGTTGGCAATCCTGCGCCAGATTTTGAAGCAGATGCTGTAGTCGATCAGGAATTTACGAAGATTAGGCTTTCCAGCTATCAAAAAAATAAATATGTAGTTTTATTTTTTTATCCCCTTGACTTTACTTTTGTTTGTCCCACGGAGGTGATCGCCTTCAGCGATCGCTATGAGGAATTTGCCCGATTAAATACGGAGGTCATCGGCATTTCCGTTGATAGTCAGTACGCTCACCTAGCTTGGATTCAAACTCCTTTGGCGGATGGTGGACTTGGTGGTGATGTTAAATGTCCGCTGGTCTCCGATCTCACTAAGGCGATCGCGACATCTTTTAATGTTCTCGATCCCGATGTAGGCGTTGCTTTGCGTGGTTTATTTATCATCGACAAATCAGGTATCGTCCAACATGCAACTATTAATAATCTTGCCTTTGGACGCAGTATTGACGAAACTCTTCGTACCCTCAAAGCAATTCAACATACCCAGATCCACGAAAATGAGGTTTGTCCCGTAGATTGGCAACAGGGGATGGCAACGATCAAAGTTTAAAACAATGCTTAACCCGCACTGACATTATCCAAATCCCCAAAATGGCGCTACCATTTTGGGGATCTGGATAATTGACTGGCGGCGCAAAGTGTCGCCAGTCAATTATTGGGGTTTATGTCCTAGTACATTTGGCGGTAGATATATAGATATTACTTTGCTGTATCCATACATTTTAACTTTGGTTAACTATGGTACAAAATGAACATTCTAAATCGGTTAACTTAATAGCTTAATCAAAATTTAAAGTTAATGACCCATTTTCATCGGGGAATTAGGTAAAGCTATGGCTGAACTAAAAAAAGCTGTTTTAATGATGCATACTGATCGAGTCCAAGGGGAATTATGGAAAACAGCTTTGTTAACTCAGCAGTTGGACGTAATTTGGGAAAATATCCCCTTAGACTTAGTTGTATATCTAGAAAAATTCGATCGCCAAAAGCTACCTGACCTTCTCATTATGGATATGGCGATCAAAAGTCCTAACTCAGAAACATTGCAGTCATCATCGGTTTGTCAATGGTTAAGTAAGCAACAAGTACCAACAAAAGTTGTTTTGTTTAATCCTAGACAAGAAAAAATAAAAGATATCGAACATAGTTGGGCTTTGCGACGGGGAGCATCGGATGTCTTGCCTCGCTTATCTCCCGAAAATCTAATGGCGGAAGTCGCTAGGGTTACCGCTTTAATCGGTTGTTCGTTGATAACCCAACCCTTAGAAAAAATTGCTAGAAGCTTGGGTGCTAGCAATTCTGGGGCGATCGAAAGAGAATCGAGCGATGTCGATGAATCTGAAAGCAGACCAAAATCGAGATCGGAAACCAAAAACAACTCAAAAAACAACCAAAAGTCTGATGCTGGTGATGTTGTGATGTATCGCGGCGTAAGGGTTAGACGCTAAGCATTCTTAAGAATCCTTGGACTCAATCCTTGGGCTCAATGCATTGTTTGTCATACCTCGACAAATTGAGAAATGCTATAAGTTATGTAGCGATCGCCCTAATTTTCCCCAATGTCAAACCAGTCCTATCTGCCTGAAGCTGACCAAGCTCAAAAGTTTATGTTGTTTGCCCAGCATGGCTGGGCTGATACCGCCCAAGACATTGGTTATTTAGCCCGATCGCTTGTAGATGCAAATACTCCCACCTATGTACCCAATCTCGGTTGGCTCGACACTTGGCTGACGATCGCTCCATTGATTGATAAGGTCGAAACGATTGCCACAGAGGCAATTTCCACCTATCCCCAACTACCATTACGAATTGTGGGGCATTCGATGGGCGGGCTAATTTGGCTCGAAGTTTTAAATCGCCATCCTGAATGGTGGGGTAAAGTCCATAGCCTTGTCCTAGTTGCTTCTCCAGTCGGTGGCTCGGATCTGGGTAGACTATTCGATCCCTTGGCAATGTCCCCCCTGATTGCTCGCGATTTAGGTAAAAATCGTCGTTCGATCGCTGAAGCGATCGCCGCTAAGATTCCGACGCTGTCGATCGTGGGCGATCTGGGCAATAATACTGACGGTACTGTGCCCGTAAATTGCTCTCAGTTTGCCTATGCTAATTTTGTGCGCTTGCAGGGGCTACGTCATGCCACGCTCAAAAATCATCCTCAAGTTGCCGCCGCAATACGCCAGTTTTGGTCTAATCCTGAGATTGCGCCCCTATCAACGGATATTGCCTCCTATTTAATCGCCCAATTGCGATCGCTCGATCTTACGGAAATTGACAACCAAAACTTTGCCAAAGCTAAGGTTTATCAAGCCTATGGCAAGGATGTTAAGCTCTGGACATGGCAAAACCCCTTCCAAGTTTTGCATGTGTTTGTAAGCGTGGGTGAGCAATGTCTTTACAGTGCCTATACGGGATGGCAAGGCAAAACTAAACTGGCGATCGCCCTCAAAAAATTGGCAGTTATTGACAGTTATAAGTAATACCAAAACACAAAATGGCTACGCCATTTTGTGTTTTGGTATCACTAAGCCCCAAAGAGTGTTGCCGCGCTCCGCGCGGCAACACTCTTTGGGGCTTTTAATCCTGCATTTCGGCAATCAATTGCAAAATAATGCGCCCATCCTCTGCATAGGGAACCCGTTGCAAATAACTCTCCAGATCGATGCGAGCCTCGGTATAGCGATCAAGCTGATAACAAATTAATCCGCGATCGCGCCATTGGGTCGGAACATCGGGATTGAGCATTAGCGATCGCTCGATCGCAGCCAAGGCTTTAGTGGGTTCGCGGCGACGTAGGTAGATCAGTTTTAAATTATTAAGTAAACGATCTAAAATGCGGCGAATATTTACAGGTTCAAGATATTCCGACTGAAGTGGGATCTCATAGCCATAGAGTTGGGTCAACTTCGCCGCACAGTCCTCAGGAAAGAGAATTTCGCCTTTATTGTAGGGATCGATAAATAGATCGAGATCGGGATGTTGTGGGCGAATAATAAAATGTCCAGGAAAACTGATACCATCCATCGGAAACCCCAACCGATGGGCAACCAGCATATACACCAGTGATAGGGTGAGAGGAATGCCCAAACGCCTCTCCAACACATCAGTGATAAAACTGTTGCGAGGATCGTAATAATCTCGCTCATTACCGCTAAATTCCAGTTCGTCAAATAGGTAGCGATTAATTTCCTGCAATACCTTAAGCGGATAACGGATTTCAGCGAGTCTTGGTTGTAAGTCTCCAACCATGCGGTCAAAAATTTCTCGATAATGTCCGAGATCCATACGCGGATATTCTTCCCACGCGATCGCCAAAGCGCCCTCCAGTAGATGCTCCACGGACATATCATGGTCTGGCGTATGGGCAATTTGCCAAAATTTTTGCCTTGCTGGGGAAAGCGTTAACACAATGTTTATATCAATATCAAGATTTTCAAGCTTCAAGGTACTTTCTATATTTCTGTGAATTACAGATAAATTACAGAAATGCACCTTGAAGATCTAGTTGAGCGTATACACCTGTCCGCTAAATAAGATACGGGTGATCCCCTTTTGAACGAGTTTAGGACGAGTAATATGGATCAAATCACTAGGAAATTTGATCACCCGCTGATTATGATGGGAAAACCGCCTTGCAACGCGATGGTTGTCAAAAATTGGGATGGTTTTTGCAAGTGACTCTTCGGGGGGGATCGCGCCGAGATCCTTAAAATCTTTTAATGGACGAGTAATGATCTCCGCAATGCGATCGACGACGATATAGCAAATTAGCGGGAGCTCGGCGCGGTCGAGGGGCAAAATTTCAAGGCGATCGCCCGTGCTATGCCCACCCCTTAGCTCCGCAAACATTGGTAAAACAGCATCATCATCTTCAGAATCTTCAGAGAAGTCTTCTAGTTCATCCTCCCCAAGATCGAGATTATCCTCATCGACTAGATCGTCCTCGGATTCGTCATCGTCATCGAGTTCATCCTCATCGAGGTCGCCTTCAGGCATATTTAGCGTTTCATCGAGCTTTTCATCCATTGCGATCGCCGTTTCATCACCTTGGTCAAAATTAACGTTATCGTCCTCCGTCTCCACGGGCAAATCGTCAGGGATCAAAGCAAGCTGATTGACCTGAAAGCCTCCCACCTCATAATTGACCCGTGATCCTCTTTTTCCTTCAGCCTTTTTTTTGCTCACCAATAGTCGATACTCCTCAGCAGGAATTAGCTCTTGTAGCAGTCGTAAAACTGTACTCGTACTAATGCCAAACTGCTTCGCTAACTGAGTTGTGGTAGCATCAGACTCACGATAGAGGCGAAGTATTTCTTGTTTATCATCCAGCGCAAGTTTAACAGCCATTGATTTGGGATACCCCGAAACCGTATCTACGAACCAATCAATATCTTAACGCTTGAACGCATGGGTTAGAGTTTTAATAAGTAACTATTTGCAAAACTATTGGTGAAGTATGGCTTTCACAAATAATCATCTCTATGCGAATTAATGAAAAAAGCTCAATCTTAGTTACAGGCGGAACTGGCTCTTTTGGTAAAAAGTTTGTAGAACTGATACTAAACCAATTCCCTAACATTCAACGATTAGTCATCTATTCGCGGGATGAATTAAAACAGTTTGAAATGTCACAGCAGTTTTCTGATACAAAATATTCAGGATTGCGCTATTTTATTGGTGATATTCGTGATGTACGACGGCTAACTCGCGCCTGTGAAGGTATTGATATCGTGGTTCATGCCGCAGCACTGAAACAAGTTCCTGCTGCTGAGTACAATCCGATCGAGTTTATTCGTACTAATGTTTTGGGTTCTGAAAATGTCATTGAAGCAGCTTTAGACAGTGGCGTAAAGAGGGTTGTGGCTCTGTCTACTGATAAGGCAGCGGCTCCGATTAACTTGTATGGGGCTACGAAGTTATGTGCTGACAAGTTATTCGTTGCGGCAAATAATATCAAAGGTTCGCGGGATCTCCGTTTTAGTGTGGTGCGCTACGGCAATGTCATGGGTTCACGCGGTTCTGTTATTCCCTTTTTCTTGCAGAAGCGTCATGAGGGTGTATTACCCATTACCGATCCACAGATGACTCGTTTTAATATCACCTTAGAAGAAGGGGTAAAAATGGTGATGTGGGCGATCGAAAATGCTTGGGGAGGTGAAATTTTTGTGCCTCGGATTCCGTCTTATCATATTACTGATGTTGCCACTGCGATCGCTCCTGAATGTGAACAGCGTATTGTGGGCATTCGCGCAGGCGAAAAAGTGCATGAGGAAATGATCACGACTTCAGATTCTTTTACTACCGTTGATTGTGGTGAATACTATGCGATCTTGCCAGTTCATGGCGATCTGATAGAGCGATATTGTGAGAACGGCGCAAAAATGGTTGAGGCTGGGTTTAGTTATAATTCTGATCAAAACAAACGATTTTTGACTGTTGATGAATTACGGGTGTTGATTCAAGCCCATGTTGATCCCAGTTTTGCTTTATGAGTTCTTATATTCCCTATGGGCGGCAAGATATTAACGCTGCCGATATTCAAAGTGTGATTGAAGTTTTACAGTCGAATTGGCTAACTCAAGGCTCCGCCATCAATCGTTTTGAGCAGGCAGTTGCTGATTATTGCGGAGTTAAGTATGCGATCGCTGTTTCGAGTGCCACAGCCGCTTTACATATTGCTTGTTTAGCTATTGGTCTAGGCGAACATGACTATCTCTGGACTTCCCCAAATACCTTTGTAGCTTCAGCAAACTGCGGCTTATATTGCGGTGCTAAGGTTGACTTTGTAGATATCGATCCCCATACCTATAATTTGAGTATCGAAGCCTTGGAGCAAAAACTAGCCAATGCCTCTAAGAATGGCTGTCTTCCTAAGATTTTAGTGCCCGTACATTTTGCGGGGCAATCCTGCGAGATGAAAAAAATTGCAGCGTTATCTCAACAGTATGGATTCCATGTATTAGAAGATGCCTCCCATGCGATCGGTGGTAAATATCTGGGCAAAGCGATCGGCTGTTGCGAATATTCAGATTTAGCGGTATTTAGCTTTCATCCTGTGAAGATTATCACCACAGGTGAAGGGGGCATGGTGTTAACTAATCGAGAGGATTTATATGAAAAGTTAATCAGACTGCGATCGCATGGTATCACCCGCAATCCCGATTTAATGCAGGGGGAATCTCATGGCGCTTGGTATTATCAGCAATTAGAGCTAGGTTTTAATTACCGTATGACCGATATTCAAGCCGCCTTAGGCTCAAGCCAAATGCAACGTTTGGAAGAATTTGTAAGTAGACGGCGATTTTTAGCTCAACGATACAACTATTTACTACAAAATTTACCGATTACTTTGCCCCACCAGCATCCTGAGACTGAGTCTAGTTGGCACTTATATGTAATTCGCATACATCTTGACAAAATCAGTAAAACTCATTGCCAAGTCTTTGAAGAGCTTCGCCAAGTTGGTATTGGCGTAAATTTGCACTACATTCCAGTTCATGCTCAACCCTATTATCAAAAGTTGGGGTTTAAGTGGGGAGATTTTCCCAGAGCAGAAGGGTACTATAAAAGTGTGATCAGTATTCCTCTATATTATGGATTGAGTGATCAAGACCAAGACCTAGTTATTACTAATCTGCAAAAAATATTACATTGAAGACCACAATGAATAATATGCTTTATGAAAAAGACTTTTATACTTAGGCGCATCAATAAGGGACTTGCGATTTAATGAAGTACCAAATATAAAACCAGAATCGGTGGC